>CAZPYF010000171.1:0-5398 GCA_964590015.1 uncultured Burkholderiaceae bacterium | reverse complement strand
ACGCCGCCGCATCTTTATTCCATGGCGGCGGTTGTGGTGCTCGAAAATCTCTGCGGCGGCCTAGGCACGGCCGCCTTCGTGGCGCTGCTGATGGCGATGTGCCGGCAGGAATTTTCGGCCACCCAGTTTGCGCTGTTGTCAGCGTTGTCGGCGGTGGGCCGTACTTATCTGGCCGGCCCGCTGACGCCGCCGCTGGTGGAGTGGCTCGGGTGGGACGGCTTCTTTGTCGTCACCGTGTTTATTGCCTTACCCGGCCTTTGGCTGCTGCATCTTCGGCGCCACGAGATCAGGGCTCTGGATTCGGCACAGACGCCGGCGTAGCGGGGCTTGGTTCAGGATTCCACGCCACCTCCCACAGATGGCCGTCGGGGTCTTTGAACAGGCCCGAATAGCCGCCCAGCAGTGTGTCGTGTGCCGCCTTCACGACCTGACCGCCGGCCTGCGCGGCCTCTTCCAGAACTTGGTCGACATCGCTTCGTTCAGGCACACAGTGACTCAGCATGAACTCTGTCATGGCAGGCGGCTGCAGCTCGATGCCGGCTTCATGGGCAAGGCTTTCGCGCGGCCATAGCGCCAAGCTCAGGCTCGGCTGAAGCTCAAAAAAAGCGGCGGCGCCGTAGTCGATGTCGGCGCCCACGATACCTCTGGTTTTCCATCCCAACCCGTCGCGGTAGAAACGGACAGACTTTTCAAGATTCCCCACGGCCAGGGTAATGATGGAGACGTGTGGTTTCATCATTTGCTCCGAATGACCCGGCATGCCTGCCGGGAATCGTGAACGGGGCTGCTATTGAGCCGATGCCCCGGGCAATGCGTATTCATAGTCGATGGTCAGCGGCGCATGGTCGCTGAAGCGTTGCGTCTTGTAAATGGCGGCAGCGGCGGCTGTCGCTGCAATGTTGGGGGTGGCGATCTGGTAGTCGATGCGCCAGCCCACATTCTTGGCCCAGGCCTGCCCCCGGTTGCTCCACCATGTATAGCCGTCGCCGGTGGCGTCGGGGTGAAGGCGACGATACACGTCGACCCACCGCAGCTCATCGAACACCCGGGTCAACCAACTGCGCTCTTCCGGCAGGAAGCCGCTGTTCTTCATGTTGCCCTTCCAGTTCTTAAGGTCGATCTCTTGGTGGGCAATGTTCCAGTCGCCGCAGATAACCACTTCGCGGCCGCACCGAGCGAGTTCTTCAAGGTGAGTGAAGAAACGTTCCATGAAGACGAACTTCGCCGCCTGGCGATGGTCACCGCTGGAACCCGAGGGAAGATAGACCGAAATGATCGATAGCCCATCGTATACCAATTCGATGTAACGCCCTTCGGCGTCGATCTCGGGCACGCCGAGCCCCTCGACAATGCGTTCCGGAGGCGTCTTGGCATAGATGCCCACGCCGCTGTAGCCCTTTTTCTCGGCGTAATGGAAGTGACCTTGGTACCCGGGCGGCGCGAGCATGGCCTCGGTCATGTTGGCCGCCTGCGCTTTGAGTTCTTGCAGGCAGATGAAATCGGCGTTCTGTTCGGGAATCCACTCAAGGAAGCCCTTGGTGACGGCGGAACGAATGCCGTTCAGGTTGGCAGTAATGATGCGCATGTAGCTCGTTGATTGCGATTGAACAGTGGAACTTTAACGCATGCGGATTGCAGAGGTGCCCCGCCCATGTGAATGCGTACGGAATGCAGGCGTGGCGATCCGTGGCGGCTTATGGCGGATAATGACGCTTTTTGCGTATCAGGCACAACACCATGTCATCGACAAGCAACCGTAGCGACTTCGTGCGCTTCGCGCTCGAACAGGGCGTCCTTCGTTTCGGGGAATTCAAGGTCAAATCGGGCCGCCTGAGCCCGTATTTCTTCAATGCGGGGCTCTTCAATACCGGCGCCTCTGTAGGGCGTCTGGCCGAATTCTATGCCCAGGCGCTGGTCGCTTCAGGGCTGCAGTTCGATATGCTATTCGGGCCCGCCTACAAAGGCATTCCGCTGTCGACGGCCACGGCAGTGGCGCTAGCTAGACATGCAGGCATGGCGGGCCGTGATGTGCCGTTCGCCTTCAACCGCAAGGAAGCGAAGGACCATGGCGAGGGCGGTGTGCTGGTGGGAGCACCGCTGCAGGGGCGTGTGGTGATCATCGATGATGTGATCACGGCCGGCACATCGGTGCGTGAATCGGTGCAGCTGATCCGTGAGGCCGGCGCCGAGCCTGCCGCCGTGCTCATCGCGCTCGATCGTATGGAGAGGGCCGGGCCTGACGGCGCGTTGTCTGCCCACTCGGCGGTACAAGAGGTCGAGAAGACCTACGGCATTCCCGTAGTGAGCATCGCTTCGTTGGCCGACATCATGTCCGTGCTGGAAGGCGATGCTGATTTAGCGTTGCACCGCACAGCGGTGGAAGCGTATCGACAGCGCTACGGTGTGTGACGCCTAGGCCGGCCTAGCCGAGCTTCTGCTTGAGCAGGTCGTTCACCTGTTGAGGGTTGGCTTTGCCTTTGGCGGCTTTCATGACTTGGCCCACCAATGAGTTAAAGGCCTTCTGCTTGCCTGCGCGGTACTCCTCGACAATGGCGGGGTGAGCCGCCAGCACTTCGTCGACCATGGCGCCGATGGCCCCGGTGTCGCTGATCTGCTTGAGGCCGCGTGCTTCGATGATGGCATCGGCGTCGCCGCCGTGCTCGCCGCTCCACATGGCAGCGAAGACGTCGCGGGCAATCTTGTTTGAGATCGTGCCATCGATGATGCGCTGAATCAGCGCTGCAAGCTGTTCGGGCGAGATAGGGCTGGCAGCGATTTCGCGCTCGTCGCGGTTCAGGGCCGCAGCGAGCTCGCCCAATACCCAGTTCGCACCCAGCTTGGCTTGGCCTTGTGGCAGCACAGCCGCCAGCTTCTCGAAGAAGTCGGAGGTTGCTCGGTCGAGGGTGAGTTGGGCGGCATCGTAGGCGGTGAGCCCCAGCTCGCTCTCAAAGCGGGCCCGCTTTTCGGAGGGCAGTTCAGGCATACTCGCCTTGACCCGAGCGATCCATTCGGGCTCGATGATGAGCGGCGGCAAGTCGGGGTCTGGAAAATATCGGTAGTCGTGCGCGTCTTCCTTGCTGCGCATGCTGCGCGTTTCGTCGCGCTCAGCATCGTATAGGCGGGTTTCCTGAACGACCCTGCCGCCGTCTTCAATGAGATCGATCTGGCGGCGCACTTCGTAAAGAATGGCGCGCTCAAGGAAGCGGAACGAGTTGACGTTCTTGATCTCGCAACGGGTTCCCAATTCGCTTTGGCCACGTGGGCGCACCGAAACGTTGGCGTCGACGCGGAATGAACCTTCTTGCATGTTGCCGTCGCATACGCCCAGCCACACCACCAGCGCGTGCAGAGTGCGGGCATAGGCCACAGCCTCAGCGGCCGAGGACATCTCGGGTTCGGTCACGATTTCCAGTAGCGGCGTGCCGGCGCGATTCAGGTCAATGCCTGTGGAAGATTCGCCATGCGGGCCAGTGAAGTTCTCGTGCAGGGATTTGCCGGCATCTTCTTCGAGGTGAGCGCGAGTGAGGTTGACCGTTTTCTCGGTGTCTCCAACGAAAAAGCGCAGCGAGCCGCCCTGTACGACCGGTACTTCCAGCTGGCTGATCTGGTAGTTCTTCGGCAAATCGGGGTAGAAGTAGTTCTTGCGCTCGAACTGCGAACGGGGCGCAATGTGGGCGCCCACGGCCAAGCCGAACACGATGGCGCGTTCGACCGCCCCGCGGTTCATGACGGGCAAGCTGCCTGGCAGTGCCATGTCCATTTCGCAGGCTTGTGTATTGGGCGGTGCGCCGAATCGCGTGCTGCTATTCGAAAAGATCTTTGACTCGGTGGAAAGCTGAACGTGGGTTTCCAGCCCGATGACGATTTCCCAATCCATTATTGCTGTTCCGGAGTTCGTTGATGCCAGTCGGTTGCCTGCTGGTAGCAGTCAGCCACGGCGAGCAGTTCGCCTTCGGTGAAGTAATTGCCAATGATCTGCAGGCCGATGGGCAAGGGGCGCTCGGCACCGAAGCCACAGGGCACCGACATGGCCGGCAGGCCGGCCAGGCTGACACCCAGCGTATAGATATCGGCCAGCCAGTCGGCGATGGGGTCTTCGCGGTTGTCGCCGATGGGCTTGGCCACCGTGGGCGTAACAGGGCCCATGATGACATCGCACTGATGCGCGAAGGCTTCCTGAAAGTCGTTGGTGATCATGCGGCGAACCCGTTGCGCCTGCAGATAGTAGGCGTCGTAGTAACCGTGGCACAGCACGTAGGTGCCCACCAGTACTCTGCGGCGCACCTCGGGGCCGAAGCCCTCAAAGCGCGAGCGGCTGGTCATGTCTTCCAGTTCGGCGTAGGTGTCGGCGCGGTGGCCGTAGCGCACGCCGTCGTAGCGCGACAGATTGGATGATGCTTCGGCCGGCGCAATGACGTAATAGGCCGGTATCGAAAGTTCGGTTCGAGGGAGGCTGATCTCAACCCGTACGGCGCCGAGGTCTTCGAATGCTTTAAGCGCTTGTTCGACGGCCTGAGCGACATCGGGCGCTAGGCCTTCATCGAAGAATTCGCGCGGTACGCCGATACGTAGGCCTTCAAGTGGGCGGCTACCCTGTTGCTGCTGGCGAGCGACTGCGGCTTCGAAGCGTTCGCGGATGCGGCCCGGTTGGTTGGGCGCGGCGTCGCAGTATTCGAGGCTGGTGGAGTCGAGCGGGTCGAAGCCGGTCATGGGCTCGAGCAACTCGAGCAGGTCGCGGGCGTGGCGTGCGATAGGGCCGGCTTGATCGAGGCTCGATGCGTAGGCGATTAAGCCCAGACGAGACACCGTGCCGTACGTGGGTTTGATACCCGAAATGCCGCATAGCGCCGCCGGCTGGCGGATCGAGCCGCCCGTGTCGGTACCCGTGGCGCCCATGATGAGGCCGGCCGCGACAGCAGCGGCTGACCCACCCGACGAGCCACCCGGAACCGCAGACGGGTCCCACGGGTTGCGGGCCGGCCCGAATATCGAGGTCTCGTTGCCCGAACCCATAGCGAACTCGTCGCAGTTCAGCTTGCCTAGCGAGACTGCGCCTGCATCAGACAGGCGGCTGACCACCGTGGCGTCGAACGGGCTGACGTAGCTGCTGAGCATGCGGCTGCCTGCGGTGCTGCGCCATCCTTCGGTAACGAACACATCTTTGTGGGCGATGGGCACGCCGGCAAGCGCAGGGGCATTACCGGTTTTAAGCGCCTCGTCGGCCGCGCGCGCCTGAGCGAGCGTACGTTCGGGATCGACGTGTACGAAAGCGTTGAGGTCTTTGCGGGCCTCGATGGATTCAAGAGCGCTACGGGCCAGTTCAGTGGCGCTCAGTGAGCGCGACTGCAAGGCCGCACGCAGCGCCTGGATGCTGGGGAATTGGGTATGCAGAGGAAGT
>CAZPYF010000170.1:0-5432 GCA_964590015.1 uncultured Burkholderiaceae bacterium | reverse complement strand
CAGACACCTCGGCCCGAGTGGGCAGGGGGCTGGCGATCATGGATTCCATCATCTGGGTGGCGGTAATCACCAGTTTGTTCTGGTGGCGGGCATGCTGAATGATGCGTTTCTGTATGCCCACCAGCCGGGCATCACCCACTTCCACGCCCAGGTCGCCTCGCGCGACCATGACGCCGTCGCTGGCTTGAATCAGAGAATCGAGCGAGGCATCGTCGACCACCGCTTCGGCGCGTTCGATCTTGGCGATGATCCAGGCCTGGCTACCGGCGCGGCGCACGAGTTCGCGTGCGGTTTCGATGTCGCGGCCATAACGTGGGAACGAGACGGCCACGTAGTCGAGCTCGAGTTCCGCAGCCAAATGAATATCTTCGTGGTCTTTCTCGGTCAGGCTCGGCGCGGAAATGCCGCCACCCCGACGATTAATGCCCTTGTTGTTGGAAAGCGCGCCACCCACGATCACCGTGGTGTGCACGGCGTGCGCTTCCACCGTATCCACCTGCAGCACCAGCCGGCCGTCGTCGAGCAGCAGTTCATCGCCCGGCTGGCAATCTTGCACCAGGCTGGGGTAGTCGATGCCTACAATTTCACTCGTGCCTTCGTCGCCCGGGTGCGTATTCGAGAGCGTGAAGGTCTGCCCTTTGCGCAGTTCCACCTGGGTGTCGCGAAAGCGCGCGATACGAATCTTGGGGCCTTGAAGGTCTCCCATGATGGCGGTATGGCGGCCTAGCCGCGCCGAGATCTCGCGCAGCATTTTCACGCGCTCGCGATGCTCGTCGGCGGTGCCATGCGAGAAGTTCAGCCGGGCGACATCCAGGCCCGCCACCAGCAGTTGTTCGATACTTTCCGGGCTAGAGCTTGCCGGGCCGAGCGTTGCAACGATCTTGGTGCGCCGTTTATTCATGGGTCCCTGTCGTGAAGTTAGGGTGAATCAGGCCCGATGGTACGGGTGGCCTGTCATGATAGCCCAGGCCCGATACAGTTGTTCACCAAGAAGAATGCGCACCATGGGGTGGGGCAGCGTCAGCGCCGACAGCCGCAGCATTTCGGGGCACTGGCGTTTAAGGTCGGGGTCGAGCCCGTCGGGCCCACCAATTAGGAAGGCAATATCTTGCCCCATCGAACGCCAGTGTTCCAGGCGTGCCGACAATTGAACGGTCGTGAGATCTTTGCCGCGCTCATCAAGGGCCACGCGGTGGCAGCTGGCGGGCAGGGCCGCTTCGATGCGGCGCGCTTCGGCCGCCATGAGCTGAGCTGCGGTCTTGCCCGAGGTGCGCGGCTCGGGCTTGATTTCAATGAGTTCCAGCGCACAGTCTTGCGGCAGCCGCTTGGCGTAGTCTTTCCAGGCGGTGTTCACCCAGTCGGGCATGCGCACGCCTACGGCCGCCACGATCAACTTCATTAGTCGAGGTCTTCGTCGTCGTCGAAGTTGTAGGTCTCCGGGGCCACCGGAATGGTGGATTGCGGCAGCAGTTTCACGCGCACGGGCTTGCCGCCCCAGATCTCTTCCAGGTTGTAGTACTGGCGGATGGCGGGCTGCATACAGTGCACCACGATGTCGCCCAGGTCGACCAGCACCCATTCGCCCGTGTCTTCGCCTTCGTAGGCCACGATGGGTATATTGTTTTCGCGCGCGGCGTCGGCCACGCTGGCGGCCAGTGATCGGGTCTGGCGATTAGAGGTGCCGCTGACGATGATCACGCGATCGAACAGGCCCGTGATGTGGGTGGTGTTGAAGATCTTGATGTCCTGGGCCTTGACGTCTTCCAGAGCGTCGATGACCAGGCGTTGCAGTTTTTGTATGTCCATAGGGGCCGGTAGTGCGGCGTTACGCCGTTGGGTCTCGGTAGAGTCCGTAGAGTTGAATATATTGTGCCACGCCAGGGTGCAGCATGCCTTCCACAGAACCGCCTTTTGCCAGCCGCTCGCGTATGGCTGTGGCGGAAAGGTCTGTGGCCGGCATCGGCAAACGGTGCAAGGTGCGGCCCAGCGCAGACAGATGCGCTTGTAGCGCGTGAGGTGGCGTCAGTTCCGAACCGGGCCGCGCAGCCACGGCAAGGTGTACGAGTTCGGCAATGTCTTGCCAGTTTTTCCAGGTGCAGAAGTTTTGAAGCTGATCGGCGCCCAGTATCCAGTAATAGTCGCGGCCGTCGGGCAGGGCGCGCAGGGTGTCGACGGTATACGTGGGGCCGTCTCGGTCGATTTCAATACGGCTGACCTCAAGGCCCGGTTCGTCTTCTGTGGCGATGGCCAACATGGCGAGCCGGTGTGCGGCACTGGCGCCCAAGGTATCACGCTGCCAGGGCTGCGCGGCCGGTATCAGGGTTACGCGGTCGAGCTCCAGTGCTTCCAGCCCGCTGCGTGCGAGCGCGATGTGCGCCAGGTGTACCGGGTCAAAGCTGCCGCCTAGCAGGCCGTGCCGGGTCAAACCCACTCCCTGGGCTGCAGATAGGCCTGCAGCTCGGCTTCCGGCGTACCGGGCTCGGCGTGCCAGTCGTACTTCCATTGCGCGGTGGGCGGCATGGAAAGCAGTATGGATTCGGTGCGACCGCCCGACTGCAGGCCGAACAGCGTGCCGCGGTCGTAGACCAGGTTGAATTCCACATACCGCCCCCGGCGATACGCCTGGAACTCGCGCTGTGCCTCGGTATAGGGCAAGTCTTTGCGGCGCTCGACAATGGGCAGATACGCCGGCAGGAAGCATTCACCCACGGCCTGAGTCAGCGCGAAGCTGGGGTCGAAGCCGCCTTCGTTCAGGTCGTCGAAGAAGAGCCCGCCGACACCACGGGTCTCACCGCGATGCTTAATATAGAAGTAGGCGTCGCAGGCCTGCTTGTAGGCGGCATACGTGTCGGCGCCGAACGGCTGAAGCGCATCGTGGCACACCTGATGGAAATGCCGTACGTCTTCTTCGAAGGGATAGTAGGGCGTGAGGTCGAGCCCGCCGCCGAACCAGAACACGTCTTCCTGATCGGCCGCCTGTGCTTCCGCCAGGAAGCAGCGCACGTTCATGTGCACGGTGGGCACAAAGGGGTTGCGCGGGTGCAGCACCAGCGACACCCCCATGGCCTTCCAGGGGCGCCCGGCCAGATGCGGGCGCTGTGCGCTGGCCGAAGGCGGTAAGCGCGTGCCCTGTACGTGGCTGAAGAGGACGGCCGCGCGTTCAAACACCGGGCCGCCTTCCAGATAGCGGCTGAGGCCACCGCCGCCTTCTTCGCGTACCCACGCGTCGCTCTGGAACGGGGCGCCGCCCACGTCTTCAAGGGCCTGCACGATGCGGGCTTGAAGCCCGGTGAGCCAATCGCGCGTGGTGTCTTCCTGAATACTCATGCCTTGCCGGTTTCGGTGCCGCTCGTGGCGGTGGCTTGAGGCAGCGCGCGCCAGCCGATGTCGCGCCGGTACTGCTGGCCGTCGAAGTGGGTGCGCGTAATGGCCTCATAGGCGCGGGCCTGGGCGCGCTTGAGCGAATCGCCCAGCGCGGTGACGCACAGCACACGGCCGCGGGAGGTTTTGAGTGTGTCATCTTCCAGCTGGGTACCCGCATGGAAAACGACACAGTCGTCGGTGTCGGTCGCCAGGCGCGTAATGGGGTCGCCGGTGCGAGGCGTGCCGGGGTAGTTGGCCGCTGCGAGCACGACACCCATGGCGGTGCGGCGATCCCATTCGATCTCGGCTTCGTCGAGTCGGCCGGCGATGGCCAGTTCGAGCGTTTCGCTGAAGTCGCTTTTAATGCGCATCATGATGGGCTGCGTTTCCGGGTCGCCCATGCGGCAGTTGAACTCAAGCAGTTTGAGCGAACGCGTGGCGTCGGGCCCGGGGCCGATCATGAGGCCGGCGTACAGGAAGCCGGTGTAGGGCACGCCGTCGCGCGCCATGCCGGCGATGCTGGGCTGAATGACTTCGCGCATGATGCGGTTGTGCAGGGCCGGGCTCACCACCGGCGCGGGCGAATACGCGCCCATGCCGCCCGTGTTCGGGCCTTTGTCGCCATCGAGCAGGCGCTTATGGTCTTGGCTCGTGGCCAGCGGCAGCACGTTGTGGCCGTCGCACATCACGATGAAACTGGCTTCCTCGCCGTGCAGAAATTCTTCGATCACCACACGAGCACCGGCTTCGCCGAACGCGTTGCCGCCCAGCATGTCGTCGACGGCGGTATGCGCTTCTTCGAGCGTGGCGGCCACCACGACGCCCTTGCCGGCCGCCAGGCCGTCGGCCTTGATCACGATGGGGGCACCCTGTTCATCGATATAGCGGTGGGCTTCGGCCGCATCGCTAAACGTTTGATAGGCAGCCGTGGGAATGCCGTGGCGAATCATGAACGCCTTGGCATAGTCTTTCGAACTCTCGAGCTGGGCGGCTTCCCGTATGGGGCCGAAGATCTTGAGCCCGGCAGCCTGGAAGGCGTCGACGATGCCCGCCGCCAATGGCGCCTCCGGGCCCACCACCGTGTAGGCGATTTTCTCTTTGCGCACGAATTCGATGAGATCGTTGATGTCGGTGAGCGCGAGATTCTGAATCTGGCTGGCGCGTGCGGTACCGCCGTTGCCCGGCGCGACATACACGGTTTGCACGCGCGGCGACTGGGCAAGCCGCCAGGCCAGCGCGTGCTCGCGTCCGCCGCTGCCGATGACAAGTAGTTTCATGTTCGATGTATTGGAAAGGTAGCAGGCCCGGCGAGCCGGGCCATTGGATTCAGAATGGGAATTCGCGTTCGGGTCAGGAGGCCTCTACGGATTCGTCGAAAACCGCAGTGGTGTAGATCTGCTGCACATCATCGAGCGATTCGAGCATGTCGATAAGCTTTTGCGTGCGCTCGGCGTCTTCGCCGGCCAGTTCGGTTTCGTTCAGCGCCTTCATCACCACGTCTTGCACTTCCGGCACCAGGCCGGCGGCTTCGAACGCGGCCTTCACATCGGAATAGGCGGATGGCTCGCAGATAACTTCGATCATGCCCTCTTCATCGGTATCGACGTCGTCGGCGCCGGCTTCCAGAGCGGCCTCCATGACGGCTTCTTCCGATACACCCGGAGCGAACAGGAACTGGCCGCAGTGCTTGAACATGAACGTGACCGAACCATCTTGGCCGAGGTTGCCGCCATGCTTATTCAGCGCGTGGCGCACTTCGGCCACGGTACGGGTGCGGTTGTCGGTCATGCAATCGATGAGAATGGCCGCGCCACCGGGGCCATAGCCCTCGTAACGCACTTCTTCATAGCTGGCGCCGTCGGCCCCGCCTGCGCCGCGCTGAATGGCGCGCTGGACGTTGTCTTTAGGCATGTTGGCCGCCGTGGCCTTGTCCCAGGCCAGGCGCAGGCGCGGGTTCGCGTCGGGGTCGGCGCCGCCCGCGCGGGCGGCAACGGTGATTTCACGAATGATCTTTGTCCAGAGCTTGCCGCGCTTGGCGTCTTGGCGCCCTTTGCGGTGCTGGATGTTCG
>CAZPYF010000169.1:0-5437 GCA_964590015.1 uncultured Burkholderiaceae bacterium | reverse complement strand
TGCGGCCGCCGGGCTTAACGCAGAACGAGCACCGGAATCTGGCTCTGCCGCAGTATGGCGGTGGTTGTGCTGCCCACCACCAGATGGCGGATTCTGGAGTGCCCATATGCGCCCATGACAAGCAAGTCGATGTCGTGCTCGCGTGCATGGTTCGCCAAAGTTGGGGCGGCATCGCCGTCCAACTGGTGTGACACCACATCAAAGCCGCTGGTGGTCAGCTTAGCGGCGGCCTGCTGCAGCGCTTCAACAGCATTTCCAATCATCACGATGTGGCAGGCCATTCCCTGCAGCAGTGGGCTTTCCGCCACCATATCCACCATTTTCCGACCGGTCTCGCTGCCATCGAAAGCAATCATGAAGCGCTGCGGCTCGGCGAATGTCGAATTCGCGACCAGAATCGGCCGACTCAGGGTTCGAACCGCACTTTCTAGATTGTGGTCGAGCAGCAGACGTTTGGGCTTTGTTTCGTGATCGTGCTGCCCCAGCACGTAAAGCCGTGTCTCTTCCTGAAGCCCGACCAGTGTTTCGGTGAGCTCCCCGCGACGCTGCAGAGTGCCGACTTGAGCGATTCCCGCTTGCAGGGCGAACGCTTTCGCACCTTCCAATAACTGCTTGCCGGCTTCGCGAGCGACGATACTGCGGCGCTCATCCAGGTCAGACAATTCCTGTAGAAGCGATTCATGCGCCCCCAGCCCGATGCTGCCGCTCACGTCGACATTCACTTCGGCCTGACGAATCAACACGTGAAGAAATTCGAGCGGCGTCTTCAGACGTTGGGCGGCCCAGATGGCGTGGTCGCACACGCTTTTGGTGTAGCCGGCGCCGTCTATGCAAGCGATCACGTTTCTCATGTCTATTTCCTCAGTGCGCGATGAGATCGGGGTTGACGTCGGGCTTGTCGTGAACGGCATACCGGTCGACCATGGTCGCGCTGGCTTCGTTCATGCCCACGATATCAACGGTGGTGGCGTCGCGCCGGAATTTAAGAACGATCTTGTCGAGCGCCTCGATACCGGTAATGTCCCAGAAGTGGGCTCGGCTTACGTCAATGGTGATGTGATCCACCGCTTCGTCGAAGTCGAACGCCGCGATGAAACGCTCCGCCGAGGCAAAAAACACTTGCCCCGATACGGTGTAATTGCGTCGCCGCCCATCCTCGACCAGCTCAGACTTCACTTGGAAAAGTCGGCTCACCTTGGTGGCGAAGAATAGGGCGCTGAGCAACACGCCAACGAACACCCCTTTTGCCAGATCATGGGTATAGACCACCACAACCACGGTGGAAATCATCACGACGCTCGAGCTCTTCGGGTGCGTGCGCAAATTTCGAACCGACTCCCAGCTGAACGTGCCGATCGATACCATGATCATCACGGCCACCAGCGCCGCCATGGGAATCTGCTTCACCCACGGCCCCAGGAAGACCACCATGATCAGCAGCACAACGCCTGCAGTGAGCGTCGACAGCCTGCCGCGGCCGCCTGATTTAACGTTGATCACCGACTGGCCGATCATGGCGCAACCCGCCATGCCACCCAGGAAGCCCGATGCGATATTTGCCACACCCTGGCCGGCGCATTCACGGTTCTTGTTGCTAGTGGTGTCGGTCAGGTCGTCGACAATGGTTGCCGTCATCATGGACTCCAGCAAACCGACGATGGCCAACGTCAATGAGAAGGGGAAGATGATCGACAGTGTTTCCCAGTTCAGCGGTACATCGGGCAGCAGGAAGATCGGCAGGCTATCGGGCAGCTCGCCCATATCACCCACCGTGCGGATATCCAGGCCCAAGGCCATGGCTACGCCGGTGAGCAGCACGATGCACACCAATGGTGAAGGAACCGCCCGCGTCACATACGGCAGAAGATAAATGATGCCCAGGCCCGCCGCAGTCATTGCATAGACCACCCAACTGACATTGATCAGTTCGGGTAGCTGAGCCATGAAGATAAGAATGGCTAGCGCATTGACGAAGCCGGTCACGACCGAGCGCGATACAAATCGCATGAGGCCGCCCAATCTCAACACGCCGGCCAGAATCTGAAAAACCCCCGTCAAAAGCGTGGCCGCCAGCAAATACTGCAGGCCATAGTCTTTCACCAGCGTCACCATCACCAACGCCATGGCGCCGGTGGCGGCCGAAATCATTCCCGGCCTGCCGCCCGCAAACGCGATCACCACAGCAATACAAAACGACGCGTACAGACCTACTTTAGGGTCAACTCCGGCGATGATGGAAAATGCAATCGCTTCGGGTATGAGCGCCAGCGCGACGACAAGTCCCGCGAGCAGATCGCCGCGAATATTCGAGAACCAGTCTTGATACAGTGATTTAGTGAGCATCGGAGAAAGACAGAAGCGGCGCTCCGCTGCTTATGCGCAGCAAAGGCCGAGTAGCCGGGGAAAAGAGGGGACATCACCAAGAGGCCGGGCGAGGCATTCGTGCGTCGCGGCATTGTACGCTGTACCCCAATATGGGGAAATTCTTGGGGGAACCATGACGGATGTCGACGTCGTCATTGTCGGCGGAGGGCAGTCGGCCCTCGCAACCGCTTACTTCCTGCGCCGCACGGGGCTTTCTTTCGTTCTACTTGACGCGGAAGAAGGGCCGGGGGCTGCGTGGCGCCATGGCTGGCATTCGCTGACATTGTTCTCGCCGGCCAAATGGAGTTCGCTGCCGGGATGGCCTATGCCCCGCACAGACGACTACCCCTCTCGCGATCACGTCGTTGAGTATCTGGCACGCTACGAGGCCCGTTATGACTTCCCGGTGATCAGGCCTGTTCTTATCGAAGCGATACGGCGCGACGGCCAATGGCTGCTGGCGCAGGCCGATGATGGGCGTCTCTGGCGAGCCCGCGCGGTGGTGAGTGCAACCGGCACCTGGCGTAGTATTTATGTGCCCGCGTATCCGGGCCGGCACACATTTGAAGGGGCGCAGATTCATTCGGCTGATTACCAATGCCCTGAACCGTTCGCGAATCAACGTGTGCTCGTGGTCGGTGGCGGCAATTCCGGCGCGCAGATCATGGCGGAAATCGCCGATAGTGCGCACGCCACCTGGGTGACCCAAACGGCGCCCGCCTTTTTGCCAGACGATGTCGACGGGCGCGTGCTGTTCGAGCGCGCAACGGAGCGTTGGGTGGCCATGCAAAAGGGCTTGCCGCCGCCCCCGGCCACAAGCCTGGGCGACATCGTGATGGTGCCGTCGGTGGCGGCCGCGCGGGCACGCGGCCATCTGGAATCGGTCCGGCCGTTCAACCACTTCACGCCTACTGGCGTCGTTTGGCCGGACGGCCGGCATACCGAAGTCGACGCCGTGATCTGGTGCACCGGCTTTCGCCCTGCGCTCGAACATTTGCGCCCGCTGGGTGTGCTCGATGGCGATGGTCGTATTGCCGTTGATGGCACCCGCGCTGCGGCGGAACCCGGCTTGTGGCTCGTGGGTTACGGCGAATGGACCGGCTTTGCCTCGGCCACGCTAGTCGGCGTGATGCGCACGGCCCGCAGCACCGCGATGGAAATCGAAAGCTACCTGTTGAAGGAAGGCGGTCCGTAACGGTGAAACGATTCACCGAGCCGCACGATTCCTTACTTCCCGCCTTCGGCAATTCGAGTATTAGAGTGCGTCGGCCTATGGATTGCTGGCCAAGCCCCACTACCAACAACAAGGAGACAAATCATGGCCAAAGTTCTGGTGTTGTACTACTCATCCTACGGGCATATCGAGAAGATGGCGTACGCCGTCGCCGAGGGCGCCCGTGAAGGCGGCGCCGATGCGGTCGTGAAGCGCGTTCCCGAGCTTGTGCCGGAAGAAGTGGCGCGCAACTCGGGCTACAAACTTGATCAGGAGGCGCCCATCGCGACGGTGCAAGAACTGCCGGAGTACGATGCCATCATTTTCGGCACGGGCACACGCTATGGAAACATGACGGCGCAGATGAAGAATTTCATCGACCAAACGGGTTCGCTATGGGCGAGCGGGGCGCTGGTCGGGAAGGTCGGCTCGGTGTTCTCGTCGAGCGCAACCCAGCACGGTGGCCAGGAATCCACCATTCTCACCTTCCATCCCGTGCTATTGCACCTTGGTTTCATCATCGTGGGCTTGCCTTACGCGTTCCAAGGCCAGATGGGGGTCGACGAGGTCATGGGCGGCACACCCTATGGGGCGTCCACCATCGCCGGCGGCGACGGCTCGCGCCAGCCGAGCGCAATTGAGCTAGAAGGCGCCCGTTACCAGGGCAGGCATGTTGCGCAAATCGCCGGCAAGCTCAAGGGCTGAACGGGCCGAGTACGCTCGTGCGCTGAACGGCGCACGGGCCTCTCAACTGAGAAGGGGCGACAACGCCGTCACGGTTTACTGGGCTGCCAGCCGAAGCGCCAGCGCACACAGCGTGATCAGCAGCACGGGCAGAGTCAGCACAATTCCCACGCGGAAGTAGTAGCCCCACGTGATCTTCACGCCTTTGTTGGCCAATACATGTAACCACAGTAGGGTGGCGAGGCTGCCTATGGGTGTGATCTTGGGCCCGAGGTCGCTGCCGATCACGTTGGCATAAATCATCGCTTCCTTCACCGGCCCCGCCGCGACACCGGCGTCGACCGACAAGGCCACAATCAAGACCGTAGGTAAGTTATTCATCACCGACGACAACGCAGCGGCCAACACCCCGGTTCCCAGTGTCGCCACCCACACGCCCTGGTGTGCCAAGGCATTGAGCCAACCCGCAATCACATCGGTAAGGCCCGCGTTTCGCAAGCCATACACAACCAAGTACATGCCGAGCGAGAAGATCACAATGCCCCATGGCGCGTTGCGTATCACCTTGCGCAGACTCACCACATTGCCTCGCCCGGCCACCGCCAATAGCACGGCCGCCCCCGCGCTCGCCAGAACGCTGACCGGTATGCCAAAGTCTTCGAGTATGAAGAAGCTTGCCAGCAGGAGCCCCAGTACACACCAGCCCGCTCGAAAGGTCGGCAGGTCACGTATGGCTTTGGCTGGTACTCCGATCCGGCTCACATCGTATGTTGCAGGAATACTGCGGCGAAAATAGACCCGCAATATGAGGAGCGTCGCCGCAACCGACGCCAGGTTCACCGGCAGCATCACCGATGCGTAGCGAGCGAAGCTGATATCGAAGAAGTTGGCGGCAACAATGTTCACCAGATTTGACACGATGAACGGCAGGCTGGCCGTATCGGCCACAAAACCGGCTGCCATTACAAATGCGAGCATCGCTGCCGGGGTGAAGCGCAAAGCATGCAACATGGCCATCACGATCGGCGTCAGAATCAACGCAGCGCCATCATTGGTGAAAAGCGCCGACACGGCCGCGCCCAAAAAGATGATTAATGTGAAGAGCCGCGTGCCGCGCCCGGCACCCCAACGCGTGACATGCAAGGCGGCCCATTCGAAGAAACCGGCTTCATCCAA
>CAZPYF010000168.1:0-5444 GCA_964590015.1 uncultured Burkholderiaceae bacterium | reverse complement strand
GGAGTCGGAGGTTCGAATCCTCTCGCCCCGACCAAGAAGTGAAAATGGCCCTGACTAATCTCAGGGTCTTTTTTCTTTGGCGATCGTTTCGTCGAGCAAATCGAGCCTGTCTTGGCCCCAGAACGGTTCATCTCTGTAGAAATAAAATGGAGCGCCGAAGACGTCGCGGGCGATGGCTTCGCGAGTCAAAGACGACTCCTGTTCGAATAACGCCGGGTCGTGCGCCTCCTCCAGCAAGGTGGTGCCGTTCAGGCCGTTTTCTGACGCCAGACGCGACAATGTTTGCGGATCGGCGATGTCGAGTTCGTCGGCCCAGACCGCCCGCAGACACGCGTGGACGAATCCGTCGACCTTGCCGCCATCCCGCTGAGCCGCAAGCAGCATTCTATGGCCAAGCGTAGGGTCGGCCGGGTAAAAGCGCGGATGCAAGACCAAGTCGATTCCCCGAATCTCGCGCCATCGCTGCATTTCAACCAGACGGTAAGCTTGACGAGCCGGCGCCCGCTCTTTCACCGGTTTACCTCCACCGGCTGCAAATACGGCGAGCAAATCGATGGGTTTGTAATGCACGATGGCATCGTGCTTGCGAACCAGCCTCTCGAACACACGGCTGCCCACATAAGACCAAAGGGATATAAAGCTGAAGTAATAGTCGATCTCCGGCTTCGTCTGATTCATGTTAGAGCTCCTCTTTATCGTGTTGAACGCGCATCTCTAAACCCCCAGATATGCTGATCGTATGGCCGCGTCACCACGAAGCGTTTCCGAATCGCCATCGGCCACCGTGCGGCCGCGATCCATCACATAGCCACGATCAGCAAGGCTGAGCGCGGTGGCGACATCTTGCTCAACAATCAACAAACTGGTGCCCTCAGCGTTGACGACTTTCAGCGCCTCGACCAGCTCGCCGACGACCTTCGGGGCGAGACCCAGTGATAGTTCGTCGATCATGAGCAGGCGGGGGGCTGCCATCAAGCCGCGTGCTATGGCACACATCTGCTGTTCCCCACCAGACAACGTTGTAGCGTCTTGTTTACGGCGTTCCGCCAGACGGGGGAATAAGGAATAGATTCGCTCTATATCGCGCGCAATGGCTGCGTGGCCGGCCTTACGGCGGTAGGCGCCAAGCAGCAGATTGTCATATACCGAAAGCCCAGAGAATAGTCGACGCCCCTCCGGAACATGCGCGATGCCGCTCTCCACAAGGGCGACGGGGCTGTGGCCTGTGAAGTTGTGGTCGTCGAAATAGAACTGCCCTCCAGACGGCGCGACCAACCCCGACAGACAGCGTAAAGTTGTTGTCTTGCCGGCACCGTTTGACCCCACCAGACACACGATCTCTCCTGCCAGTACAGTCAGGCTCACGTCCCACAATACCTGCACGTCGCCGTATCCAGCGGCCAACTGGCGTACTTCTAGCAGCGTTCCTCTCATGCGGGCACCTGTGCGGAGTGCTCTGCGGCGTAGCCCCGGCCTAAATATGCTTCGACCACCAGGGGGTCCGCTACGACTTGTTCCGGAAGACCATCGGCGATCAGTTGGCCATGGTGCAATACGATGATGCGAGTGCTCGCCGTCATGACAACCTTCATTAAATGTTCGATCAGTACGATAGTCACGCCGCGAGCGGCGATAGCGCGTATGAGATCCAGGGCATGGTCTGCCTCTGACTGGTTCAGGCCGGCGTTCACTTCATCGAGAAACAACAGCTTTGGATTTACGGCGAGGCTCTTGGCGAGCTCCAGGCGCTTGCGGCCGGCAAGTGTCAATGACGAGGCCGGCTGATGCGCTTGCGCCGCCAGACCGCAAAAGTTTAGATGCTCCATGGCTGCGGCGTGTGCACGTGGTATAGAACCGGCCATGCCCGCAAAAAGTGCGGCGGCCGCCACATTCTCGGCAACGGTAAGCCGTGGAAAAGGCTGCACAATCTGGAACGTGCGAGCCAGCCCCTTGCGCGCAATTCGGTCGGGCCGCAGCCCGTCGATGCGCTCACCATTGAACGAGATGCTCCCGGAGCTCGGTCGGTGCACACCAGAAACAACATTGACTAACGTCGTCTTGCCGGCGCCATTAGGCCCGATCAACCCTACGATTTCTCCCTGATCCAACGTGAGACTGACGTTGTCGAGAGCCGATACGCCGCCGAACTGCTGGGTTACGTTATTCAAAGACAGCAGGGCGCTCATGTTGTTCTCCGGGTAAGGGCGCGCACCGAGCGCACCCCGTGCCAGATGCTGAATCGCTTCAGGTCGCGCACACCGCCCGGCAGGAAAATGACTAGCGCGACCACCAATAGGCCCAGCAAGCCCGCATGGAACTCGAGAACGTTCCGCCAGAACAGTTCTTCCAGCCCTAGAAACAGCAGCGCACCGATGAGCGGCCCCATCAGCGTACCAACGCCCCCGATCAGGGCCATGATGATTGGCTTGACCGATAGCGAGATGTCGAAGACGTCGGTCGGGTCTATGTAAGTGACCCATGACGCGTAAACTGCGCCGGTTGCTCCGGCAAGCAGGCCCGAGAGGGTGAACACAGCAACCTTGGAAGCCCGGGTGTCGATACCGATGACTTGGGCCGCATCTTCGTTCTGCTCGATGCACTGCAATGCAACACCAAGTCTAGACCGGCTGACTAGCCAGGCGATAAGCAGTGCCAGCGCTGCCATCGAGAACATCGCCAGGAAGTAGAAGCGTGCTTGCTGATTGACGCCGCCCAGATCCAGCAAGGGCAGGTTCAAACCCATACCGCCGCCCGTCAGGTCCGTCCAGGCATTGGTAACTTCGCGAAGAACATCGCCCATGACAAGGCTCGCGATCGCAAAGTAGTGACCGCGCAAATGCAGAATTGCGCCACCGAGAAGGCCGGCGAATATGGCAACAATGAGCCCCGCCAGTGGCCACGCCAAGGCGAACGGCAAGGCACCTTGGAGTATGCCGCCGGAATAGGCGCCCAAGCCGAAGAAAGCGGCAGTAGCGAATGATGGATAGCCGGCGTAGCCCCCAATCAAATTCCACGCCCACGCCAATGATGCATACATCGCTACCGTGGTGGCCAGACGAAGTACATAGTTGTCGGCACTGAAGGCCAATGTGAACGCGAGTGCCAGGGCTGTCAGAGCGGCCAGTATGAGATGCATCTTCTTCACTGGAAGCCTCGCTTTCCCAGCAAACCAGAGGGCCGGAACATCAACAAGGCGATCAGCACCAGGAACGAAAGCGTCAAGGCGAGTTCGGGGCCCAGCAGCAAGGTTCCGAAGCTTTCGATAAGCCCGAGCGCGAAACCGCCGGCGATCACGCCGGGAATGCTACCTAGGCCGCCCAGTACGCAAATGACGAATGCTTTGCCCAGATACACGGACGATGTGACTGGAGAGATCGGAAAAATGCCACTCAACAAAGCGCCCGCTGCACCCGCCATGAACGCCCCCAATGCGAAGGCCACTGCGTAGGTTCGCGTGACGTCAATGCCCATCAATGCGGCAGCCTGTTGGTCCATTCGTACGGCGATGATGGCGCGACCTAACTGGGTACGGCGCAACAAGAGCCACAGGGCCATGACCAAGAGCAGGCCCATGCTGGTGGCGAGAATGCGGTCGACGGGCAGAAAGACACCCGCTAGTTCCAACTGACCCAGTGGTGGGTCAAAACTGATCTTGCGAAAATCGGCGCTGAAGAACTTCAGCATGACGTTGTCGAGGAAAAGATTCAGGCCGAAGGTCAAGGTCAGTGTGAAAAGAACGGGGCGCCCCATAACCGGGTTGACGACGAACTTCTGTAGCGGATAACCGACCGCAAACAATATGAGGCCGGCAATCGGTGCAAATAAAAATGGGTTCAGACCGAAGAACTGATGTGCGAAATAGGCGATATAAGCGCCCAGCACGATCATCGAGCCATGCAGGATATTGATGACGTTGAGCACACCCCATACCAGCGAGAACCCCGCTGCGATGCAGGCGTAAAGGCCACCAAGCACCAGGCCGTTCAGGAGTACCTGGGAATAAAACATGATGTCGGCCTTGTATTATCGGCCTATGCCGGTACGAAACTCGCCGGTCGCGATGTCTGTGGGGTATACGACTTGTACTTTGCCGCTCTGGATCTGGTACACGGGCGGAACGTAGGAATCTGCCATACCGTTGGATCCGAAAGAGATGGGGGCGAAGAAGGTGTTGAACTCACCCTTTTCCAGTTGTGCACGAACGGCGTCGCGGTCTTTGCTGCCGGCTCGTTCGATGGCTTGCTGCAGAATCACGCCCACCGCCGCACCAGAGGCCTGGGTGAAGTCTGGCGCGACACCGAATTTTGTACGGAATAGTTCGACGAACTTTGCTGTGGACCCGAATACGTCATCGCTCTCGTACGTCAACACCGGGTGAAACCAACTTGCGGTCGTCACGTTCTCGGAAAGTTTGCCCGCGGCCGATATCCACTCGTCATAGGCGGGGCCATTGATCATGGTGAGGGCAGGGACATCAACGCGCAGATCCGCAAGCTGCTTTCGTGCAAGAATGAGGTCGTTGATATAGCCCGTAATGACGATCCAGTCGGGGTTTGTGGCCGCGACCTGGGTGAGTGCTGCGGCATGATCGAGCGTTCCAATGGCATATCGTTCGAAGTACACCACTTCGATGTCACGCTTTTTGGCGGACTTCTCAAACTCGTTGGCCAGAGACAATGGGTAAAGGTCGTTGCGTGCGAGAATCGCCACACGTTTGGCGCCGGGCACCTGCGCCTTGACTAGATCGGCGATGGGTTCGCTAAGTGTGCTGTTATCGGTATATAAACCGAACAGATTTTTATAGCCGAGGTTGAATACTTCTGCAGACGAAGCGCTGGAGGCCAGCATCGGCACCCCATTTTTCTCAGCGACTGTACTGACTGCTTTTGCGGCTCCGGAGCCAAACGGAGAGAAGAGGAAGTCGACTTTATCGTCTGTAATGAGCTTCTCGGCAAGTTGGACGGCTTTCGGTGTATTCGACTGGTAGTCGTAATATCGCATCTCGACCGCCAGCTTTTTGTCGCCTACCTGTATACCGCCCTGCGCATTGACCTGATCAAGCCAGAGGTCGTAGCCCTGACGTAATTTCGTGCCTTCGGGCGCCAGGGCGCCTGTCAATGGCAGTGGTGCGCCGATACGCAGTACCTCTAGGCTGCTGGCGGATGCATACGGAATGGTCGCAGAAACAAGAATGGCGGCCGCCGTAGCCACGAGGCGGCGTACTTTCAATAGAAACATGTTTTTTCCACAAAACGACGCCGTACGATGCGCACAGCTTTGCAGCATCGTAATGAGCGTCGTACGTGGAGACTACGAACTATTAATCGTTTCTATATAACGAGAATTACCTTCCCAGAATGCCGGCATTGCTTCATGGCAATGTGGAAGCTCACCGCAACGGCGAAACCTCATGCGAGCGCACCGGGCTCGCGGTATTCCCCCAG
>CAZPYF010000167.1:0-5455 GCA_964590015.1 uncultured Burkholderiaceae bacterium | reverse complement strand
GTTGACACGGGTTGCCGCAAGTCCTGTAGCGGCGCAGCCAGTCGAAGATGCGCAGACGGGCGGGAATGGCCAATGCCGCGCCCAGGGGGCACAAGTAACGACAGAAGAAGCGTTCAATGAACAGGCCGGCCAGAAGCAGCAACACGGCAAAGACCACGAACGGCCAGTCGCGCATGAACTTCAGAATGATGGCGGTCTTGAACGGCTCGACTTCGGCCAGCCGCTCGGCCAATGCCATGTCATAGAACATCACCCCAAAGAGCCCGACGAAAATGACATACTTCAGCGAGGCCAGACGGGTACTGACCCCGTACGGAATCTTGATTTGCGGCACATGGAAGAACCGGGCGACCTTGTTCGTGAGCTCCTGTAGTGCCCCGAACGGGCACAACCACCCACAGAATGCACCGCGGTTCCAGAAGATCATCGATATGGCCGTTGCGATCCAAAGGATGAAGACCAGCGGATCCATCAGGAAGTATTCCCATCGGAAGTCGGTCAGCAATGCGGTCGAGAAGGTCAGAACGTTCACGACCGAGAGCTGCGCCGATGCGTACCACCCCAGCCAGAACAGCGTGAAGAGCAAGTACCCGGTACGGAGCCGCTTATAGAACACTTCATGCTTGGTCAAAGCTTCTTGGAAGAAGAAGACAAATCCAAGCACCAGAAGCGCGACGATCAGAATGGCGACTTGCCAGGTTTTGCCCGCCCAGATCCTTTCCCAAAGGGCGGGGCCGGCGCCAATGGCCGCGATATCCGCGTCGAGGGCGGCTTGCTCGCTTGTGTCAGTCGCTGTCGGCGGCCTTGAGGTTTCCACCAGCGGGGCAGGGGCTTCCACGACACGGGTATATAGGTGGGGAAGTTCGTAATTCAGTTGATAGGAGATGAACGCCTTCTGCTCAACACTTACGGCGCGCTGTATGAGCAGCTGCAAACGCCAGGGCTCGGTGGGGTCGAACGTGGCGGAAGTCGGTACCGTAAACAGCGCCACTTCCCTGAACATGGGCGCGCCTTCTGCCATCACGTCTGCCAATCGGGTGTGATCCATGTCGGTGAAGTGAAAGCTTTGCAGATCTTGAATCACCTCGATGCGATCAAAGATACCGCCGCGCACATAGCCGGACCCCTTGAACGAATAGGTGCCGTTGCCGGCCACCAATATGGCTTCCTGGTCAGGTTGCAGGCGTGACACCAGATACTCGTACTCGGCATCGCCCAGAAGGCTGCGCCCGATGGCGGGCACGCTGACCACTGCGGCATAAAGATCGATGAAGGTGTCATCGGGGTCGCCACGTTCAGGGCGGGCGCCCGCTTCCTCGCTGTTTTCCGCGAAGCGTGCGTTCACATCGGCCACGGTGACGTGCATGCGGCCTACCGCGCCGCTTTCCAGCAGTTCCGCCCAGCTGGCGGTTTCCTGCATGTCCATGTCGATGACCCGCTCTTCCGCCGCCGAGGCGCCGGGCGGCGCAGCACCTGCAGGTTGCCCAATGCGCTGGTGCCGCGCAACGATCTGGGCCGATCGATTGATACTGTCGCCAATCACCAGCAACGTGACGGTGGCGCCCGAGATGATGTCTACAGGAGGCGGGGCCCCGGGCGCAGGCGGGTCTTTGACGTAGTTCTGCCCGACATATCCGTTAATGAAGTTCTCAACCCGCGATTCCTGAATGCCGATGAGCACAATGGGTTCGTGGTGCTCCATGAGCTTGGCGGCGACGATTGTGCCGTCGAGAGATAGCGAAATCAGCGTGTCGATGGGAAAGCTGGAGTAGCCGCGAGTGCTGACGACGTCGGTGGTGATGTAGACGTAGCCCAGAAGTTCGTCGCCCGCGTATGCGCCTGCAACAGGCGGTGTACCCTCCACTGGCCCCAAGCGGTCGGCTCCCGGGAACACTTCGGCTGCGTTCAGTTCAGGCATGAAGTCGGACAGGCGGTTCGCCCATGCCGAAGAGGAAAGCAAGACGCCCAGCATCAGGCATAAAAGAAGCAACATGACCTGCGCCTGTTGCCGGAATCTCTGCTGCCAGTTCGACTGCATGTGGTCTCCTCCCTGTGCCCGGGGTGACATTGCCACCTTTCCGTAACCGCCACAAAGGCGGTTCCAGGCCATGAACCTTTATAACGGCTTAGCGCCGCTCGTACATCCTTTGAGCTGGAATAATGCGGCTTGCTATGCGCCCGATCAAAGAGCGTTGGAATTTATGGTTGGTGTTTTAGCGATGCCGCGCTCCGGCACGGCCATGACGGCTGCGGGCCAGCAAGTCGTAGACCTGCTTAGCAGCCGCGCTCACGCTTAAGGCATAACGGTTGCTGCCCAGCAATTGCTGCACCTCGTTTACTTCTTTATTTCACTTCGCATCGCGGGCGACCGCTGTCTGGGCGCCCGTTCAGCCTTCAGGAGAACGCCATGCGCACCGCACATTCGGCAGCGTTGCTGTTAACGGCGGCGGCGATGTTCGCCGTTGTCGCCCACGCCCAGCCTCCCATCCAACCGCAGAACGACATACTGGTGGACCAGCGAGGCATGACCCTTTACACCTTTGACAAGGACGACCGCAATAGCGGCAAGAGCGCCTGCTACGACGCCTGCGCGACCAACTGGCCGCCTTTAGAGGCAGACACCAACGCCAAACCAGAAGGCGACTATTCGCTCATCGAGCGCGACGATGGCACGAAGCAATGGGCCTACAAGGGGCAGCCGCTTTATACCTTTGTGAAAGACACCAAGCCGGGTGACAAGACCGGGGACAAGGTGCGGGAGGTATGGCATGTTGTGAAGCCGTGAAGTAAGTGAACAATCGCTATTCCACGTGCTACAGGGCAACTCGACCTTCGCCCAACTTGCGATTGAAAGCCCAGAGCAAGGATGGTATTCGCTTTTAGGCATGTTCCCAGGAGCCATTGAATACGCTACCCTCATTTTTGCGTTGCCGGTCATGATCATTGCCTACCGCCGCGCCATCGGCCATACCCGAGGATGCCGGTGATGTCCAAGATCTTAAAAGGGATGAATGAACGCGCTTGCCCTATGATTAAGGAATGGTCGACGTACATAGAGCGTGCAGTAGCATGGCGACACCTTCTGCTAAAGACGGCGTAAGGCGTCAATGGTTAGAACAGATACAAGAGTGGGCGCGCGAACTCGGGTTTTCTGAGGTTGGCGTTTCGGGAGTCGATCTTTCGTCAGCCGAACCGTATTTGTTGGAATGGCTCGCTCAGGGCTATCACGGCAACATGCATTACATGGAGCGCCACGGTCTGATGCGTGCGCGTCCTGCTGAACTGCTCCCGGGCACGCTCAGCGTGATTACTGTACGCATGCCTTATCTGCCCGGTAATACCACCGCGCCTGACTGGCAGGATCGCGAGTTGTCCCGACTGAACGAAGCGAATGAGGGCGTGGTTTCGCTTTACGCGAGGGGGCGCGACTATCATAAAGTGGTGCGTGGTCGCCTGCGGAAGCTGTGTGAGCGCATCGAGGCACTGGTTGGCCCATTTGGGCATCGTGCTTTTTCTGATTCGGCGCCGGTGCTCGAGAAAGAGCTGGGCGTTCGAAGCGGCCAAGGCTGGCGGGGCAAGCATTCCCTGGTACTGTCGCGCAATGCCGGATCCATGTTTTTCCTGGGCGAGGTCTTGGTGGACTTCACCGTTGAGGCGACGGAGCCGGTCACCGCGCACTGCGGTACCTGTAGCGCCTGTATCGATGTTTGCCCGACGGGTGCGATTGTGGCGCCCGGCGTGGTCGATGCGCGACGCTGCATTTCCTACCTCACCATCGAGAACCATGGCCCCATTCCCGAGGAACTCCGTCCGTTGATGGGTAACCGCGTTTATGGCTGCGATGACTGCCAACTGATTTGCCCCGGGAACAAGTACGCACAGACCACCGACCTGCCCGATTTCGACGAGCGGCCACATCTGGTGGGCCAGTCGCTCATTGAACTATTCTCGTGGGACGAAGCCACCTTTCTGAAAAAGACGGAAGGCGGGCCCGTTCGGCGCATCAACCATGAGCGATGGTTACGCAACGTGGCGGTGGCTCTCGGTAATGCCTTACGTCGGGCCAGCTATGCGCAAGCCGAGGAAATACGGGCTTCGTTGGTCAGCCGGGCTGAGCACCCCAGCCCGCTGGTGCGTGAGCATGTTTCCTGGGCCTTGGAGCAGGGTGACTGCGTACGGTAGCAGCTCTTCTCGGTACCGGCATATATTGGAAGCAGTTGGGCGATCTGCACGAACGTGCTGTTCGTGTTCGATGTTGAATTTGGAGTCTTTTTCTGAAAGTATGGCTTGGCATTGCGACGCTAATGATGGCGTCATCAGCCGCTCACGCCGCCGGGAGCGCGATCACGGTTTACCAGAGCCCCCCTTGCGGCTGTTGTTCGGGATGGGTCGACCATATGCGCGACGCCGGTTTTGAAGTGAAAGCCATCACGACGCACGATATGGCTTCCGTTAAACAAATATTGGGCGTGCCGATGCTTCTGGCCTCTTGCCATACCGGCATGATGCGCGATACGGGTCAACTCGTCGAAGGGCATGTGCCGGCCAATGTGGTGCACAAGCTTCTCGCGAACACTTCAGTGAAGGGCGTGGCGGCGCCTGGAGTGCCGTTAAATGCGCCCGGGATGGGTGAGCTAGACGGTAATCTCGTCACCGTCGATTTCGACGGTAAACCTTTCTCGAGAGACTGAGGGCGTGGCGAAGCGCCCCGGCCGTGGTTCACTCAGACTGACTGACGCGAACACCGGGGAACACGACGTTCGGGCCGTGTTCCTCGATCGATAAGCGCACATCCTACCGCTCAAGTCTGCTTGCGTCTCTTAGTGGTTGCGCAGTGTGAAGGATGGGAAGAGCGACTTGAGTTCGGCAACCAGCCCTTCGCCGGGGTAGCAGCTGACGCGCACGCTGTTGAGGGTTTCATCCTGGCAGCCGGTCGGTCGAAACACCTGAACGGCGTAATGCGTGACCCCGGTACGGTTCAAGTGGCGGGCTAGTGTGCGGATTTCGCCTTCATCGTGCAGCCGGGGGTGGATGGTGGTGCGCACTTCGTGGCTTACACCGCTGCGGAGCACGGCTTGCAGACTTTCGAAGGCCGGCGCGCCGCTGTTGCGCACATGGGTGACGGCCTCATAGCCGGCTGCGGTAGCTTTAATATCCAGCCCCACCCAGTCTACAAGCGGCAGCACCTGGCGCAGCCGCTTGGGGTGAGTGCCACCGGTATGAAGGCCGATATGAAAACCCAGCTCACGCACTGCGCGGATTGCCGTTTCCAGACCAGGATCCATGGTGGGTTCTCCGCCGCTGAAGACAACGGCGTCAATCAGGCCAATACGGCGGGTTAGCAGTGCGTGGATGTCTTTCCATGCCACGTGGCTTTGTGCTGTGCGCGACTGCAAGTGGGGGTTGTGGCAGTATCCGCAACGCCATGGGCATCCTTGAACGAAGACGACAGCTG
>CAZPYF010000166.1:3771-5459 GCA_964590015.1 uncultured Burkholderiaceae bacterium | reverse complement strand
ACGCCGGTTGCGAGCAAAGCGCTCAGCAAGACCGGCAGTGCACGTCTCGCAAATGGGAATTTCCGGTTGAACGACATCCTGGAGGGTCCTCGGGACTGAATTGGTGGGAGATTGTACGGCACAACGACTTTAGCTGAAAAGGCGCGTGAAGTCGTTGAAAAAAGCCAGACTCATTAGGGCGGCGAGCGCTCCGAGCCCGATACGCTGGCCCATCATGAGCCAACTTTCGGGTAACGGGCGGCCCCGAACCGCTTCGATTAAGTAATAAAGCAGATGCCCACCGTCGAGCATGGGAATGGGAAGAAGGTTCAGAACGCCGATGCTCACACTAATAAGCGCCATGAAACCGATGTAGGCCGCCCACCCGATGCGCGCGGTCTGCCCCGCATAGTCGGCAATGGTAACCGGCCCGCTGATGTTTTTGAGCGATACATCGCCCACCACCATGCGGCCCATCATTTTCAACGACAGCACTACCGTATCCGCCGTGCGTTCCACGCCACGCCAGAGGCTTTCGAAGGGCCCGTGTTGCACCGTGACCATCGCCAGATCGGCACCCAGCATGACGCCGATGCGCCCCACTTCTTGCCCCTCGGCGTCGAGTTCGGCTTGAGGCGTGATGTTGAAGGTCATGACCGCACCGTCGCGCTCAATGGTGATGGGCACGGGCCGGCCCGGTGAAGCCTGTACTTCTTCTACTACGCCGGCGGCCGACGGCTCCTGCCGGTTCCCCACTGCAAGAAAAATATCGCCTTCACGCAACCCGGCCGCCTGCCCTGCCCCGCCCTCGACCAAGCCGCGTACCAAGGGACGCGGAGCCAATAGCGACAGGCCTGCCTGTGCCATCGGGTCGGCGGCATCCGGGTCGATGGGCGTGGCCGGCAGCACCAGTTGCCGAGTACGCATGGCGCCTTCGTGGGTCTGCACTTCGATATCGACACTGCCACCGGCGGAGAAGGCATCAATAAGTTGCCAGCGCGCCTCACTCCATGACTCTACCGCCTTACCGTTGACGGCGGAAAACCGGTCGCCCGCCTGGAAACCGGCCTGCGCGGCGGGCGTGCCTTGCGGGGGTGCGCCCACCACGGCCGCCGGCTGTTGCGTTCCGGCCAGGCCCAGGAAGGCATAAAGCAGTACGGCCAGCAACAGGTTGGCGGCCGGGCCGGCGGCCACGATCGCGGCGCGGTTGCGCAAAGGTTGCTGACTGAAAGCGCTGCGGGCGGCTTCCGGCGTGTCGCCCGGGGCGGGTTCATCGCGGAACTTCACATAGCCGCCCAGAGGTATCGCCGAGAGGGCCCACTCTGTACCGTTGCGATCGGTACGACGCAGCAACACGGAACCGAAGCCCACGGAGAAGCGCTCAACATGCACGCCGCAGCGGCGCGCCACCCAATAATGACCGTACTCGTGAAAGGTGATCAGGACGCCCAGCGCAACCGCGAAGGCCAGCAAAGTGAAAAGCATGATGACTCGTGTAAGACGTTCTTGGGTCAGGCCCTGAGCAGGCAGAGTTCAGAGGCGACGGCGCGCGCGTGGCAGTCTTGTTCAAGGACGTCTTCGAGCGTGACGGGTACCGAGGCATACCCTGAGCTCATGCGATCGAGGCAGTCGCCGATGATCTGCGGAATTTCAGTATAGCGAATCTGGCCCGCGAGAAAGCGCTCGACGGCGACTTCATTCGCCGCATT
>CAZPYF010000166.1:0-3761 GCA_964590015.1 uncultured Burkholderiaceae bacterium | reverse complement strand
CATTCAAACTGATGCATGAAGATTGGCCGGCCTGCAACGCATCGAAGGCCAAACCTAGACATGGAAAACGGTTCAAATCGGGTTGCTCGAAATCGAGGTGCTGCATGCGGGCCAGGTCGAACAGCCCCACCCCGCTCTGAATTCGCTCGGGGAAACCCAAGCCGTACGCGATGGGCGTGCGCATGTCGGGCTGACCCAACTGCGCCAGGATCGACCCGTCTTCGTATTCGACCATGGAATGCACCAGGCTCTGGGGATGTATCAACACCTGAATGCTGTCGGGCCGCATGCTGAACAACCAATGAGCCTCGATCACTTCCAGCCCCTTGTTCAACATGGTGGCGGAATCGACCGAGATCTTGCGCCCCATGCTCCAGTTCGGGTGCGCACAGGCCTGCTCAGGGGTGACGTGCTGCAATGCCTCGAGCGCCGTGGTACGAAACGGCCCACCCGATGCGGTGAGCAGCAGCCGGCGCACGCCGCGAGCCGGGTCGCGAGGCGCCCGTGCCCGACCTTCGCCTTCAGGAAGGCACTGGAAGATGGCGTTGTGTTCGCTGTCGATCGGCAGTAATTCGGCACCATGCTCACGCACGGCTTGCATGAAGAGGCCGCCGGCCGCGACCAGGGCTTCTTTGTTGGCCAGCAGAACCCGTTTTCCCGCGCCGGCCGCAGCCAGTGCCGCGGGTAAGCCCGCGGTGCCCACAATGGCCGCCATAACGGTTGTGACTTTAGGGTCGGCCGCAGTGTCGGCCAGTGCCGCAGCCCCAACGCGAACTTCCGGCATGGCCGGGCCCGACCACAAGGCTTGAAAGCGGCCACGCGATTCGTCGTCGGGCACCACCACCACCTCGGCCGCCGTGGCCGCCGCCTGAGCCACCAGCTTTTCAATACGGCTATAGGCACTTAGGGAATGAACGCGGAAACGTTCGGGGTGCCGCGCAATGACATCGAGCGTACTTTCGCCGATCGAGCCCGTCGAGCCGAGCACGCAGACATTCTGTACCTTCATTGGAGAACAAATCCCGTGAGCATGACCGCGACCGGCGCGACCGGCAGCAAGGCGTCGATGCGGTCATAGACACCGCCGTGGCCCGGAAGAAGCCGGCTTGAGTCTTTGACGCCGGCCCGCCGCTTCAGCAAGGACTCAAAGAGGTCGCCGACAACTGAGATAGCCGCCAGCGCAACGGCCAACACAAATACCAGCGGCAGCGACCACTGTTGCGCCAGTACGGCGCCGAAGCTGCCCGGCACAGCGGCAGTGGCGGTGGTCCATACGGCCGCGGCCAGCACACCGCCGACCGCGCCCTCCCAGGTCTTTCCGGGGCTCACGCGCGGCGCCAGCTTGCGCTTACCGAAGGCGCGGCCGGTGAAATAGGCGGCAATATCGGCGAACCAGATCAACGCCATCATCGATACCAGACACCAGGCACCATAGGCGACATAGATCAGCACCAGGGCCGACCAGGCGGCCACCACGGCGAATACGCCGAATACGCTCATGAGCGCGGGCATGCGCGGCCGATCGGTCTGGCCCTGTAGCACTTGCGGCAAGGCGAGTACCGCCCAGCCCAGCACGACCAGCGGCATAAGCCAGGGATGAACGAGTTGATCGACGGCCAGCTGTGCCCCGGACGGGGTCCAGCTCCAGACCAACCAAAGCATGACGATTGAAGTGAACACCGCGACCCATGGCGCGGCAGGCCTCCAGGCCGGCGACAACGATAGCCGCAGCCATTCCCATAGGGCGCAGCCGGCGGCGACCAGAAGCAAGAGTATCAATGGCCAGGCGCTCGGCGCCATAAGCGCGCCCCCGAGCACGAGCAGCAAAACAATGGCAGTGAGCACTCGCTGCATCAACATGAAGCCCCCTTCTACGGCGTCGATGAATTCAGGCGCTGCCGGCCAGCTGTGCGCTGGTTCGGCCAAAACGTCGTTCCCGCGTACGATACCACTCGAACGCATCTTCAATGTCGCGCGTGCCGAAATCCGGCCAGTAGCGCTCAGTGAAATACAGCTCGGTGTAGGCCAGTTGCCAGATCAGAAAGTTGGAAATGCGCTGCTCGCCGCCCGTGCGAATGAACAAGTCGGGTTCGGGCGCATACGCCATCGAAAGATAGGGTGCGAGTGCCGCTTCATCGATGGCGTTCGGGGTGGTGCAGAGTTCGGGGCGATCGGCAAGCATGCGCCGCGTGGCTTGAAGAATGTCCCAGCGGCCGCCATAGTTCGCGGCGATGGTTAAATGCAGTGCGTCGTTGGTGGCTGTACGGGCTTCAGCCGCACGTATCAGTTCCTGCAGCCGAGGTTCGAAAGCGCTGAGGTCGCCTACCACCCGCAGGCGCACCCCCTGCGCGCCGAGTTTGTCGACTTCCTTCTCGAGCGTCTGCACAAACAGCCGCATGAGCAGCGACACTTCTTCTTGTGGCCGGCGCCAGTTCTCGGAACTGAAGGCAAAGAGCGTGAGATAGCGCACGCCCCGTCGGCCACAGGTTTCGACCACCCTGCGCACCGTTTGCACCCCGCGCGCATGCCCGGCAGTGCGCGGTAGAAAACGTTGAGTCGCCCACCGGCCGTTGCCGTCCATGATGATCGCAAGATGGCCGGGTACCTCGGCATGGCCAGGCACGGCCAGGGTGGAGCTTTCGTGCATCGTGCAGATCGGGCATGACGGATCAGACCGTCATGATCTCCGCTTCTTTCTGAGTAACGATTTTGTCGATTTCGCTGACGTACCTGTCGGTGAGTTTTTGAACGTCGTCTTGCATGCGGCGTTCGTCGTCTTCAGAGATTTCTTTGTCTTTGACGAGCTTCTTGAGCGTGTCGTTAGCTTCGCGGCGCAGGTTTCGCACGGCCACTTTGGCGTCTTCACCTTCGGCCCGCACCACCTTGGTGAGATCGCGGCGGCGTTCTTCGGTGAGTGCCGGCATGGGTACGCGGATGCTTTCGCCCATGGAAATTGGATTCAGGCCCAGATCGGATTCACGTATGGCTTTTTCCACCGTGGCGGCCAGATTCTTTTCCCATACCTGCACGTTTAGCGTGCGAGCGTCGACCACGGTAACGTTCGCCACCTGATTCACGGGAACCGGGGAGCCGTAGTACTCGACGTTGATGTGGTCAAGAATGCCGGCATGGGCACGGCCCGTTCGAATTTTTGCCAAGCCGGTTCGCAATGCCTCGACGGATTTCGCCATGCGGGTGTCGGCCGAATTTCTCACCTCTGAAAGACTCATTACGATTCCTTTGTTTCAGACATGCACCAATGTGCCTTCGTCTTCGCCCGACACTGCACGCATTAGCGCACCGGGCTTGTTGATCGAAAAAACCTTGATGGGTAGTTTCTGGTCGCGGCACAGGGCAAACGCCGTGGCGTCCATGACTTCCAGCCGGCGAACGATGGCTTCGTCGAAGCTGATGCGCGCATACCGCGTGGCGTTGGGGTCTTTGTTGGGGTCGGCGCTATAGATGCCGTCGACCTTGGTGGCCTTCAACACGATTTCGGCACCGACTTCAGCGCCGCGCAGTGCTGCCGCCGTATCGGTGGTAAAGAAAGGGTTGCCCGTGCCGGCCGCAAAGATCACGACCTTGCCCTCTTCGAGATAACGCAGCGCCTTGGGGCGGATATAGGCTTCCACCACCTGGTCGATACGCAGCGCTGATTGCACGCGGGCGTCGACGCCCCCGTGCTTCAGCGCGTCTTGCAGGGCGAGCGCGTTCATGACGGTGGCCATCATGCCCATGTAGTCGGCCGTGGCGCGGTCCAT
>CAZPYF010000165.1:0-5472 GCA_964590015.1 uncultured Burkholderiaceae bacterium | reverse complement strand
GCTAGGTGTCGCGCGCGGACCGTTCGGCCAGGCACGCGCGGTAGAGTTCCTCGTAGCGCCGGGCCACTTCCGCCCAACTATGGCGCTCCACCACTCTGGAACCGCCTTCACGCAGCGATTCGAGCAACTCGGTATCGGTGGCGATACGCTCAATGGCTGCGGCAAGTTCATCATGCGCCTCTGGGTGCGAGAGCAAGAGAGCTTCAGTATTCGGCTCGACATACTGAGCGAACCCGCACCACGGCGCGGGGCTGAGAATCACAGGCAGTTCGTACGACATCGCCTCAAGCGGCGCCATTCCGAAACTGTCGTTAAGCGTGGGATGCACATAGATGTCGGCAGCCAGGTAATACGGCGCGACGTCAGATGTTTCGTCGACCATCTCCACCCGGCCCGCCAGTAATGCGCTGTCGGGGCGCTTTTGCAGATGTTCCCGGGCTGCCGTGTTCGCGCCCACCACCAGGAGCCTGTAGCGCTTCGGCAAAGCGGCAAGCGCCTGGAGCACGGTGGGCAGGCCTTTGCGCATCGGATTGCGCGCAACCAGCAAACAGACGCAATCATCGGCGGCATAGTCAAAGCGCGCCCGCATGGCGATACGGCGCGCGCCGTCTGCAGCGGTAGGCCGACACACCCCGGGCGGTATCACCGGATACTCGCGTTCTCGACCGTAGGCCTCGCGCAATTGCTCGGCGATTAGGTCTGACACGCCCACGGCCCGATGGCCCGGCCGAGGACGCAAGCGCGCGTTCTCGAGCCGCAAGTAGGTCTGTACCCGGGGGCTCACCCACGATGTGATGCGCTTGAGCCACGACCGGCGGCGCACGCGCCAGTTGTAGCGCACGGGCGTTACGTGAACGACCTCGACATCGCCGCAGTAGCCGTTGGTGTGCGAATGCACGATATCGAATCGATGCCGCGTAGCCTGCCTGACACGCACGGCGAACCAGAGCACGCGTAGCCAGCTGGGCAGACCGCGCGCCGCTTTGATACGCACGAAGGGCAGGCGCAGATCGCATTCGGGGTCGTACTCGCGCGCGAACACCGTTATTTCATGACGAGCGGCCAGTTCACGCATCACTTCTACGCCATAGGCTTCGGCTCCGCCGTAGCGGTTCCCGAAGCGGTCGACAACAAATGCGATCTTGAGCGGGTGCGAAGCAGGTGAAGAAGTCATGGACGAAGAGCGGCTCAGGCGCTGCGGCGCCGTTCTTCCAGCTGGGTCATGCACTTCTGGAGAAAGCGGAAAACGTGAGTGGAGCGCGCCACGATCACCCGTGGCAAGCCCATTGGGTCGTCGTCGGGCCGTGCCAGACCTCGCGCCGTGGTGGTGGCATTGGTGTATCCCGCATTACGCGCAAGGTTCCGAACGGCAGTATTTTCGGCGCCATAGGGGTAACAGAAGGCCGTCACGGGTTCACCCACGGCTTGCTCAAGCGCCTCGCGCGAGCCACGGATTTGAGCCACGGCATCGGCCTCGCTCAGGTCGGGCAAACGCGGGTGATCAAGCGTATGCGAACCGACTTCCATGCCTTGCTGCGCCCAATCGAGCATTTCTTCGCGCGACATGAGATCGGAATGGGCAATGCCTTCCTCGTAATCCCATACATTGCCGCCACCGAGCTGGTGCACGACAAAATAATTGGTGGCCGTGAACCCATTCTGCTTGAGCACGGGTAATGCGTTTTGATAGACGTTACGGTACCCATCGTCGAACGTGATGCCCACCACCTTGCCCTGTTTCTCGCCACGCACATAAGGCAAGATGTCGCGCATCGACAAGCCTTGATAGCCGAGTCGGCGCAGCCAGTTCATCTGTCGGCGAAACGCTGCGGGGTGAACCGTAAGGCTGCGGTAAGGCGCGCCCTTGGCTGCGGGCTCACCGATCTGGTGATACATGAGTATGGGAACCATGGCCCGATTATAGGGTGGCCGCAACGCCTCGAGCCAGCGACAACGCCGTCTGATAAACAACCTTGGTGTCGTGCACAAACTGACTGACCGAGAACGCCGAGGTGACTCGGGCACGTGCCATCTCGCCCATCTGGCGCAATATTTCGGGATGTTCGAGCATTTCGTGCAGCACGGATTCGAGCATGTCGACATCGGCCACGGGCACAACCCAGCCGTCGATACCCTGGCGCACGTTCTCGGGCAGGCCGCCCGCATCAGAGACCAGAGCCGGCAAACCCATGGCCATGGTCTCGCAGCTCGCATACGACGCGGCCTCGCGATACGACAGAACGAATCCCGCATCGCAGGCGCCAAGCACCGTGCGCACATCTTTAACGAGGCCGGGAAAGCGCACATAAGGGGCCATACCCGCTGCGTCGACCCATTTCAAAAGCTCGGCGGAAGGCGGATCGCCCGCGATGACCAGGCGCAAGCGGGCTCGCAGCGATTCCGGTAGACGCCCCGCCGCCTGAACCAATAAGTGCCAGCCCTTGTTCTGATCGGTGCCGCCGATGCTGCCCAATACCAGCGTATCGGCAGATAGCGGCCCAAACAGCGCGGTACGGTAGGCCGCCTTCTCGGCTGCACTGACCGGGCTCAATGTTTGTACATCGATGCCGTTGCGCACCACCTGTACGGGGCGGTGGCGATAGGCCGATGTTTGCAGAATCTGCGCCACGTAATCGCATACCGCGATCGAGGCGTGCGTACCCAGCTTTGCGCGGAGCCGGTGGCCCACGCTATTTACCGGATTCGTGTTGTGCTTGGTCCAGACAATGCCGGGCCGATGCGCCATGCCCAGCGTGGCCAGCATGACGTGACGGTGATCGGCCCCGCCGTTGACGTGCACCACATCGAAGCGTTCGGCTTCGAGAAAGCGTCGAAGGGCACGAACCTCACGCCACATGACGGGAAGCCGCGACGTATATAACGCTGGTATGACTCGTACACCCTCGATGTCGCGGGCACGATGAAAGAGCCGGCCTGAAGGCGGCACAGCCAAGGTGATGTCGTATTCGTGCTTGAGGCCGGAGATGAGGCTCAGAATGTACGTGACATGGCCGCCGCCATTGCCATGATGAATATCAGTGATTAGGAGTTTCATCGCCGCGCCGGCCTTTGTAAGGGCCCGCTTTATTTTGGTTGCTGTTGATTAAGCATATGCAACTTAGTGTAGCGAAAAAAACTCCCGGAAGCGCCCATCATCGCCAGAATGAAGCCTTCTTTTCCGTCCAAGAATCCTTTACGCAACAGATAGATACGTACAAACGTCCAGAACGCGTGTGCCCACGCGCCCAACACCGACGTGCGCCGGCCTCGCGCATGCATCATGGCCGCCGCTTCTGATGAGTAATGATTGATCTTGTCGATGTAATGTTCGAGGCTGGCGTAGGGATAATGAAGGAAATGCCCCTTCAATGTACCCACCGCGTGCTCGGTGATCACGCTTTCGTGAACGGCCACATCCTTGAAGCGCGCAGTACCCCGTTTGAACAGGCGCAGTACGCGGTCGGGCCACCACCCACTGTGCCGGATCCAGCGCCCCCCAAAGTTCGATAAGCGGGCAATACGATAGGCAGAGAGCAATTCGGGCGAACGCCCTGGTACCGGCGGCGCACCCCGCAGCACCGCCTGTATCTCGGCAGCGAGCTCGGGCGTGACCCGCTCGTCAGCGTCAATGGAAAGCACCCACTCGCAGGTGGCCATATCAAGCGCCCGGTTCTTCTGCGGGCCGAACCCCGGCCAGTCGGGTGTGAGCACGACCTTTGCGCCCCGCGCCGCGGCGAGGTCGCGCGTGGCGTCGGTACTGCCGGAATCCACAACAATGATCTCGTCTGCAAACGCTACGGATGCCAGACATTCATCGATGTTGGCGGCCTCGTTCTTGGTGATGATAATGACCGACAACGTGGCACGGCGCAGCGCGTGGTCGACACCCGGCGCGGCTGTCATGCCCGCTTCCTCCGATTGCGCTTCCACAGCTTGAAGCGGTTAAACATCGGGCCGATGACCGGGTGGGCGGCCACTTGGATACGCCGACCCACCGACTCGCCTGTAGTGTTACGCACGGCGAATCGGTAGATATGGGCTGGGTCGCTACCCGAGCGATTCTGCCCAAATGCCTGGGTCGTGTAGAGGTAACGAAAACCGGCTTCCTGGGCCAACCGCACGTAGTCGTCATCGAAATAGCCTTGCGGCCAGCAGAAATGCGGCGACACCGAACCGAGGCGTTCTTCCAATGTGCTTCGTGAAAGCGCCAGCTCTTGCCGCATGTGATCATTCTTGGCGGCGCTGTCGGGGGCAAGATCCCAGCGAGTGTGGGTGTGGGTGTGGCTATGGAACTCGAACACACCCTCGGCACGCATGGCGTCGATTTCGCTCCAGCGCAGCATGACTTCATCGGCCCGGCCCTGCTCGATCCGATCTTCACATTCGCGGTGGGCGGGGGTTTCGGGCAGTTCGTTTTGCCCAAGATGGGGGCGCGCCGCCCCGTCACCGATCCACGAGGTGACAACGAAGATCACGCCTTTGAAGCCATACTGCTTCATCAGCGGATAAGCGTAAACCCAGTTATCAAGGTAGCCGTCATCAAACGTGATGAGCACAGAACGCGGGGGTACCGGGCGCCCTTCGAGGTGGCCGGCAAATTCATCACACGTGAGCGAACGATAGCCGTGGCTGCGCAGCCATTGCAGCTGCTGTTCGAAGTTGGCGGTAGAGACGGTGATCATGCCGTCGACCGGTGAAACGTGGTGGTACATCAACACCGGTACGGTGTGCGCCTGTTTCATTTTTTTAGTTCCCCCAACCAGCGGATATAGGCCGACTCAGTACGTTGCACCATGGCATCGAGACTGAAATGCCCCGACTGCCGGCAGAACGCCAGGCCGGCCTGCCCCATCGTGCTACGTAGCTGGGGGTCTTCCACCAGGCGGCGGATGGCCGCCGTAAGGGCCGGTACATCGTCGAGCGGCACCAGTATGCCACTACGGCCTTCCTGCATCATCTCGGGCACGCCGTCGACGCGCGTACCGACCACCGGCACGCCGGCCGCGCCGGCTTCCACAAAGACCGTGCCCGACGCTTCCTTACGAGTGGCGAGCGCGAAGATATCGAAACCTTCCAACAAGTTGGGCACGTCGTTTCGCATGCCCAGCATGTGTACCCGTTTGGTCAGGCCCCGCTCTGCCACTAACGCCTGAATCTCTTCAAAAAGGGGCGAGCCGCCGCCCACCAGCACAAGGTGCACGTTGGGCCGCTCGGCGATTAGCGGCTCCATGGCAGCGATCAGCTCGCGATGGCCTTTCAGCGCACGCATTACCGCCACGCACCCCACCACAATATCGTTGGGCGCCAACTTGAGTTCTTTGCGCAGGGTGGAGGTTCCGGTAAGAGGTGGCAACTCCACCGCCGGATAGACCGTGGCGACATGACCTTCCGGCACGCCCCGGCCTATCAGACCCTGGCGGACAAAGTCGCTGGCAGTCGTCACCCGGTGCGGCACGATGGTGTACGACAGCA
>CAZPYF010000164.1:1423-5518 GCA_964590015.1 uncultured Burkholderiaceae bacterium | reverse complement strand
CGAAACCTTGACCGAACGGATCGATAGCACCGAAGTACTTGGAACCGATGTTGGTTTGACGACCGATGTCGAGTTGGCCCCAGGCGTCGCTACGCAGGCCCAGAGTGGCGTGACGACCGAACAGACGGCCACCTTGCTGTTGTTCACCAGTAGCCAGATCGAAACCGCTTTCAACCTGGAATACAGCTTGCAGGCCGTTACCCAGATCTTCGGTGCCGCGCAGGCCCCAACGGTTGCCGGACTGAACACCACTGATCATGCCGGTTTTGCGGGTCTTGAAGCCGTCACCCTTGATTTGCTGGAAGCCGATACCACCGTCCAGGATACCGTACAGGGTCACGGACGTTTCTGCTTGAGCAACGCCGGCGAAGCCGAGCGCAAGAGCAGCAGCGAGCAGAGTCTTTTTCATGTAAGAAATCTCCGTAGATTTGAGTAACTTGTAGAGCAGCGACTACAACGACCTGTGCTGCTGCTCTTTTCAACTCCGCGATGGGAAGTTGGTGCTATTGCATCAAAAAACCCGAAACATTGCCATTGCAGTGTACGTAAAGGCGCCGTTTTTGTCGGACACTGTTGGTTATCAACCACATACCGGCATTTCGGCGTCGAAGCCGTAGGTAGTTACCCTGGTTTCGTTGTGATCATCGTGCAACACACCAGTCCGGCCGACGGCGCCTCTTTAAGGTCGCCGCCCAAGGTGCCGAATCGGACAGGGCATAAGCCTGTGTTTTCCGAAGAAAAGTCTGCGAATTATCTAGATTCGGACAGCGCCAGTCGTGCCGGATGATGCGGGCGCAGTGTGCTCGATCTAACGCATCCGCAGCGGCTTCGGCACGCCGTTTGCATGGCGTAGCGGCATCTCGACAAGCGGTGCCACTGGGCACTTTAGCGCCATGCCAGCTCCTGCCAGCACACGTGTCCTTTGGAAGGGCGCGATCTCACTGGGCCTCGTGCATATTCCCATTGCACTGCATTCGGCCGTTCAAAGCCAGTCGATCGACTTTGACTGGCTCGACCGGCGCAGCATGGATCCGGTCGGGTACAAGCGTATCAATAAGGTCACCGGCGAAGAAATCGACCGTGCCGACATCGTCAAAGGCATTAAACAAGACGACGGCGAGTACGTGATTATGGAAGCGGAAGAGATTGCGGCGGCTTACCCCAAGACGACGCAGACCGTTGAGATCGAAGCCTTCGTTCCTATCGACGCCATACCGTTCGTGTACCTTGAGCGCCCCTATTACGTTGCGCCCATCAACAAAGCGGGCAAGGTCTATGCGCTGCTGCGGGAGGTACTGTCGGAATCTCATCTCGCGGGCCTGGCCAAGGTCGTGATTCAGACGAAGCAGCACTTGGCCGTGCTATTCGCCTGCGGCCCAGTGCTGATTCTAAATCTGCTGCGCTGGGACGATGAAGTACGGGATTGGGCCGCACTGAACCTGCCTGAACAAGACAAGAAGGCGGTGGGCCTTTCTGAGAAGGACCTGGATATGGCGCGCCAGCTGGTGGGCGACATGACCATCGACTGGGAGCCCGAACGCTTCACCGATTCGTTCCGTGAACAGATCATGCAGCTGGTACAGGAAAAGATCGACGCCGGTGATACCCAGCAGGTGACGAAACCGGAATCGGAGGAGACGGAGCCGGGCACCGCAAGAATTTACGACCTCACCGAGCTGCTGCAGCGTAGCCTGCGCGGGCGCAAGGACAGCGGGACGACGGAAGATGCGCCTCGCAAGACGTCCACCTCGTCGACGGCTCGAACAGACAAGGCGTCGGCTTCGAAAGCGACGGCTTCGAAAGCGACGGCCAAGAAGACGACCGCAAAGAAAGCCACGGCGAAGAAGACAGCTGCCAAGAAGGCGGCGACGAAGAAGACAAGCAAGACACAGAGCGCCACTGCGGCGAAGAAGACAGGTGCCAAGAAAGCACCGGCGCCCAAGAAGACTTCGACTGCCACGAAGTCGGCCAAAACAGCCTCTTCTCGCCAGTCGAATAGCGGGAAGAGACGCGCCGCATGAGCCGCAAGCCCAAAGAACATGCGTTATCGCGATATCGCGATAAGCGTGACTTCAACCTCACGCCTGAGCCCTCCGCCGATCAAAAAACCACGACCGCGAGACGAACCAAACCTCGTTCAGCCCTGCAGTTCGTGATTCAGAAACATTGGGCGCGGCGACTGCACTACGATTTTCGTATTGAGATCGACGGCACCATGAAGAGCTGGGCGGTGCCCAAAGGGCCCAGCCTTGATCCGAAAGTGAAGCGTATGGCGGTGCATGTCGAAGACCACCCGATCGCCTACAACGAATTTGAAGGAACGATTCCGGCAGGCCAGTATGGCGCGGGCAAGGTGATCATCTGGGATCGGGGCGTCTGGGCTCCCGAGACCGACGCCGCCGAGGCCTACCGTGCCGGCAAGATCAAGTTCGCGTTGCATGGAGTCAAGTTGCAAGGTCGATGGATGCTGGTTCGCACGGGCGGGCGCGGGCGCGAAGACACCAACGCGTGGCTGCTCATTAAAGAGAATGATGACCACGCCCGCCCCCACGAAGAGTTCGACGTAACCAGCATGCTGCCGGATCGCGTCGCATCGCCCGACTCACCTCCCTCCCGGCCGGAATCACCGCCCTCCCCGCCCGAATCGAGTGCCGGAAAGGCGTCGCCCAGCAAGCGCTCCAAGCCGGCGGCCGCGCGCGCAGACGCCTTACCCGAGACGTTATCCCCCCAGCTTGCCACCCGCGTTTCCGCAGCACCTAGCGCCGGCGACTGGCTCTACGAACTGAAGTACGACGGTTACCGGATTCTCACCCGCATGAGCGCCGGCGTGGCCCGACTGCACACCCGCCAGGGACATGACTGGACGTCGCGCATGCCCACAGTCGCGCACGCCATGGAAGCGGCCGCGCTTCCCGATGGCTGGTATGACGGCGAGATTGTTGTGCTGGGGCCCGACGGCACACCCGACTTCCAGGCGTTGCAGAACGCGCTCGACTACGACTCGCGCCGTATAGCCCGACGGCGTGCCGCAAAGAGCGCGCGCGGCGGAGCCGACTCGGGCCGTGACCCGGCCGAGGGCAGCGCCTCAGAGGCGACCGGAGGCCTGACCTATTTCCTATTCGACCTGCCATGGAACGCCGAACAGGATCTGCGCCGCCACCCTCTTCACGAACGGCGCGCCCGACTGGCGGCGTTGCTTGAAGGCGTTGAGCAGCCGGCATTACGGTTGAGCGAAGCATTCGATGCCAACGCGGATGCGCTGCTGGCCTCTGCGTGCCAGCTGGGGCTGGAAGGGGTCATGGGAAAGCTGCGAACTTCGCCCTACACGGCGGGCCGCAGCGGGCATTGGATCAAGCTTAAATGCGTGGAGCGCCAGGAGTTCGTGATCGGCGGCTACACCGAGCCCAAGGGTTCGCGCACGGGCTTGGGTGCGCTGATGCTTGGCTATTACGACGACACAGGCAAACTGCAATACGCCGGCAATGTGGGCAGCGGCTTCAGCGACGCGGGGCTGGAAAAGCTGCATCGGCGCTTGGCCGCACTACGCCAGCCCGACCCGGCATTCATTACTCCTCCACCCGCTGCAGGCGTGCACTGGGTACGCCCCACCTTGGCCGCCGAAGTGGCCTTCTCGCAATGGACGGATTCGGGGCGTATTCGCCACGCCGTCTTTCTCGGGCTACGTGAAGACAAACCGACATCGCTCATGAAGAAAGAACACAGCCGAACCATCTCAAATGCCGACCGCGTGGTCGACTCACGCTCCGGAACCCGCAAAGGCGATATCGCCGCCTATTACGAGCGCGCGAGCGGATTGCTGATGCCCCACCTGACCGACCGGCCGGTCTCGGTACTGCGCGCGCCTAACGGTCTGAAGGGGGAACAGTTCTTCCAGAAACACATCGAGACCGACCGGCTTGAAGGCCTGATGCAACTTGACCCAGCACTCGACCCGGGCCATGAGCCGCTGGTCGTGGTGCGCTCGTCGGCCGGTTTAACCGAGTTAGCGCAACTGAATGTGGTGGAATTCCACACCTGGAATGCCGTTAGAAGCCGGATCGACCGACCCGACCGAATCACCTTCGACCTGGACCC
>CAZPYF010000164.1:0-1323 GCA_964590015.1 uncultured Burkholderiaceae bacterium | reverse complement strand
GGCAAGATCTTTATCGACTATCTGCGAAACGGCTTTGGCGCCACGACGGTCTCGGCCTGGTCGTTGAGGGCACGGCCGGGCATGGGCGTCTCAGTGCCAATAGACTGGAGCGAGGTGGAAACTATTGAGAGTGGCGACCACTGGACGATCACCAACATTGACGGCCGCCTCGATACCGGCAATGAGCCGTGGTCGGCGTACAAGACGTCGAGCACGGCATTGGGTACGGCCATGAAGCGGCTGGGTTATGAGCCGTAGGCCGGCCACCACACAGGCCTGAAACTTGCAGCGCTGACCCATCACGGGTCGCACCACGCGCCGGCGCGGGCCCGCCATCCGTCTCATGCCGTCAGGCAAAAGGAGAATGCACGTGAAACTCACCCTCAAGCCCCTAAGGGAACAGACACTCGTCATCACCGGCGCCAGCAGCGGAATCGGGCGCGCCACCGCGAAAGAGGCGGCACGCCGGGGCGCCCGGCTGGTGCTGGTCAGCCGCAATCATGACGCCCTGCATAAGCTGGTCGATGAGCTCAAGGAACAGGGCGCAGCGGCGGTAGCGGTAGTGGCCGATGTAGGCGTTCAGGAAGACCACGACAAGATCGTGCAGACCGCCATGTTGTCGTTCGGCGGTTTCGAAACGTGGGTGAACAATGCCGGAGTGTCGATATTCGGCAAGCTTGAAGACGTTGCGCTCGAAGATCAACGCCAACTCTTCGAGACAAACTATTGGGGCGTCGTATACGGCTCCATGGCAGCGCTGCGGGAACTGCGACAACGCGGCGGCGCGCTCATCAACGTGGGCAGCGAGCTCTCTGATCGGGCGATCCCGCTGCAAGGGGCCTATTCCGCGTCGAAGCACGCGGTGAAGGGCTTTACCGATTCGCTGCGCATGGAGCTGGAGAACGACGGAGCGCCGGTTTCTGTCACGTTGGTCAAGCCCGGATCGATCGATACAGGGTATGTCGAGCACGCGAAGAACTATCTCGATGTAGAGCCGCAGCTTCCCCCACCCGTCTACAGCCCGCAAGCAGTGGCGAATGCCATTCTTCATGCAGCCGAACACCCGATGCGCGATGTCTATGTCGGCGGCGGCGCCCGGGCGATGTCGGCGTTTGGGCAAGCCATGCCCGGGCTGGCCGACCGCGTCTTGGGCCCGCAAATGGACCGCGCACAACGTAGTCATCGGCCGGCCACAGATGGAGACGACGCGCTTTGGCATTCCGGCGAACCCGTTGCACACGGCAAAGCCTCGAATGTGTGCTCAAGCAGCCTCTATACCGATCTGTGCACACGCTGGAAAGGCGTTGCATGCGCGAGCGTGGG
>CAZPYF010000163.1:3312-5554 GCA_964590015.1 uncultured Burkholderiaceae bacterium | reverse complement strand
CACGCAGCCGCCCCTGACTCTCATTGCAAGGACTTAACGCTATGACGCAAGCCACGCCGTCACCCGACGACATCGCCCTCTTCCTGAAATCGAACCCCGATTTTTTCCAGGAGCATGCGGCGATCTTTGCAGAGCTGCGGGTGCCGCACCCTCACGAAGCGCGTGCAATTTCGCTGGGCGAACGTCAGATCCTGACCTTGCGCACTCGGTGCAAAGAGCTCGAATGGAAGCTGGCCGGCCTGCTGCATAACGCCAGCGGCAACGAACGTATTGGCAAGCAACTGATGCAGTGGTGTTGCGACATGCTGGCCGAAAACGACGCCCAAGAGTTGCCGGCTTTGATCGTCGACCGGCTGCAAGGCGTGTTCGAATTGCCTGCAGTGGTGTTAAGGCTGTGGGACAAGGAAGGGCCCGCGCCGTATGTGCATGACGTGGGCGATGCAGTCAAACAGTACACGGGCGCCATGTCGACGCCTTACTGCGGCCCGGCCAAGGACAGCCCCGCCGCCGAATGGCTCGATGCTTCTATGCAGTCGCTGGCATGCATCGCGTTGCGCCCCGACGGCGGGCGAAACGCATTCGGCATCCTGGTACTTGGCTCTCCCGACTTGGGGCGCTTCACAAGCGACATGGGCACCGATTTCCTGGAAACCATAGGGCGGCTGGCGTCGGCCGGCTTGCAGCGTTTGCCGGATCAAACCGCTTCAGACTTGGCCTGACCCATGACCACGTTGCCCGCACCCATGGCCGAATGGCTTGAGATGTTGGGCAGCCAACGTCGCTATTCATCGCACACACTGGCCGGCTACCGACGAGACCTCGTTCTGTTGTGCACCGTATTGGGCGGCAAACCTCTGGAACAACTGGCCGAAGGCCATGTGCGCCAGGCAGTAGCCCGGCTGCACGCTGCGGGGCATCATCCCCGTAGCCTGGCGCGCATGTTGTCGGCATGGCGCGGTTTCTATTCCTGGTGGGCCCCACGCATTGGGCTGCCGGTAAACCCGGTCAGCGGTGTCAGGGCGCCGAAGTCGCCTCGGGCATTGCCCAAGGCACTTTCCGTCGACCAAACTCAGTCGCTGCTCGACCGTAGCGGCCTGCCGCCGCCGTCATCGGCCGTCGACTGGCGCGACCAGGCCATGTTTGAAGTGCTTTATTCCAGTGGCCTGCGCCTGGCCGAACTGGTGAGCCTCGATGTACGACCGACTCGCACGGCCAATTACCAGTCGAGCAGCTGGATCGACCTCGATACGGGCGAGGCACTGGTGCTCGGGAAAGGGGGCAAGTCACGTTCGGTGCCGCTAGGCCGGAAGGCTATTGAGGCGCTCAGACATTGGTTGCAACACCGAAGCGGGCTTGAACGCAGCCCGCCTGAAAACGACGATGCGGCGGCCGCGCTGTTCCTCGGTGTGCGGGGTGCTCGCATCGCGCCGCGTGTGGTGCAGAAACAATTGGCCGACCTCGCGGTGCGCGCCGGGCTTCCAGTGCATGTGCACCCGCACAGCCTGCGCCACAGCTTTGCCAGCCACCTGCTGCAATCGGCGCAAGATCTGCGCGCCGTGCAAGAGTTGCTTGGCCACGCCAATATTTCAACCACCCAAATCTACACCCGCCTTGATTTTCAGCATCTGGCGCAGGTGTACGACAAGGCGCACCCTCGAGCCGGGCGCAAGCCCTGAACGGGCCACACACGCAGACAGGGCTTAGCTGGTGCCCACGTCGACGCGGCTTAGCCACTGCCCATGTCGATGAGGCTTGGCTGCTGCCCATGTCGATGAGACCTAGTTGTTCTTCTGACGCAGTACGTATAGCAGCCGTCCGGCATTCCAGCTGAACATACCCAGGTAAGTCGCTGCGGGCTCATCGGCCGGACCCAGAGCGTCGGCATACAGGGTACCGCCCATGACCGCACCGCTTTCGCGAGCAATCTGCTGGGCAAGCGCCGGGCTGGTCATGTTCTCGATGAACACGCCGCTAATATGCGACTCGCGGGCCAGTTTGATGATGCGCGCCACGTCTCCGGCCGACGGTTCGGCCTGGTTCGACAACCCTGCCACTGGAATAAATTCGATGCCATAGGCCGCGCCGAAGTATCCGAAGGCATCATGCGACGTGATGACGCGGCGGCGCTCGGGCGGAATAGCGGCAAAGGAAGCGCGGATCTCGTTATCGAGCGACTTCATGCGCGCCACGTAGCTTGCGGCACGGCCTTCGTAATAGCCGGCGTTACGCGGGTCGGCTTTCG
>CAZPYF010000163.1:0-3212 GCA_964590015.1 uncultured Burkholderiaceae bacterium | reverse complement strand
CGCCCCCACCCAGCCGCCTGACCTTGACGCCGGAGCTGGCCAGCACCTGCAACCCGCCGAAACCCGAGGCCTGCGCAAGGCGGGGCAACCATGCTTCAAAGTCGAGCCCATTGAGCACAAGAACGCGCGCTTCAAGCAACGCTCGAGCATCACGAGGGCCCGGATCAAATCGATGCGCATCGCTGTTCACCCCGACAATAGTGGTGACCGCGACACGTTCGCCGCCCACTTCCTTCACCATGTCGCCCAGAATGGAGAAGGTGGCCACAACCGGCAGTCGCTCACTGGTGCTCGCGAAGCCGGAAGGGGCCGCCAGAGCGACGCCCCCGCCGGCAAGGCCCAGCAAGAGCCGGCGCCTCAGGGCGTCATGCCGTGACAAGGTGGTTTTCGTTGAAGGCATCAGTCTCGCTCCGGGATACGGGAAAGCCGCAAGCGGCGTGCGCGTGCCTGTCGGGCCACCTGCCACAGACCACCTTGAGGGCCCAACGACACAGAAATAAAGTACACGATTCCCGCGCTAAGAATAATCGCCGGAGAGGCGGGAACGTTGGCGTAATAGGAAAAAAGCAGGCCTGCGTATGAGGCAAACGCCCCAACCCCTGCAGCCAGGGCCATCTGGCCGGCCACCGAGCCGGCCCAAAACCGTGCCGCCGCTGCGGGCAGCATCATGATGCCGACCACCATGAGCGTGCCCAGCACCTGAAAGCCGGCCACCAGCGTCAGTACCAACAACAACAAGAAGGCGCCATGTACCACCGGCCCCATGCGGCTCTCGCTACGCAGGAACATGGGATCAAGGCATTCCATGACCAACGGCCGGAATATCAGCGCCAGCACAATCAGCGCTACGCTCGAAGCCGCCGATACCAAAAGCAGGGCGCCGTCATCCAGACCCAATACCGTACCGAACAGCACATGAATCAATTCCATATTGCTGCCTCGCAAAGAGATGAGCAGCACCCCCACGCCCAACGAAACCAGATAGAACGCAGCGAAGCTGGCGTCTTCGCGCTGGGGCGTCAGGCGCGCGACGCCCGCGGCCAGCATCGCCACCAGCAAGCCGGTGAGCATGCCGCCGATCGTCATGGCGGTAATCGATAAACCCGCAGTAAGAAACCCCACCGCCACGCCGGGCAGAATGGCATGCGCCATGGCGTCGCCCATGAGGCTCATGCGGCGCAAAATCAGAAAAACGCCCAGCGGGCCGGCCGCCAGCGCAAGTGCTGCTGAGCCCGCCAGGGCCCGACGCATGAATCCAAATTCGATGAACGGCTGGTACAGCAGATCGATGCCGCTCACAGGTAGTCTCCTGCACACAGGTGGCGGGCCAGATGAAGGTTCTCTGGCGTGAGCACCTCGTCGGTATCGCCCCAAGCGACGCCCTGGCCCGCCAGCAGCAACGTTTGAGGAAAGTACCGCCGCACCAGGTCGAGATCATGCAGAACCACAATGACCGTCTTATCCTGCGCATTCCATTGGCGCAGCAGAGCCATCAGGTCTTCGGTCGTGGCGCGGTCAACCGCCGAGAACGGTTCATCGAGCATGAAGATGTCGGCGTCATGGAGCATCAGCCGTGCGAACAAGGCGCGCTGCAGTTGCCCGCCTGACAAAGTCGCCAGCGGTCGGCGCCCAAAATCGCCCAGCCCTACCGCGTTCAGCGCCGAATCAAGCCGCTCGCGTTCGCGAGCGCTAAAGGCCCGCCACGGCCCGACCCGCCGCCAGGCCCCCATCGCCACGAAATCTCGCGTGCTGATGGGAAACGTACGGTCGAAGTCGCCCTGCTGCGGCATGAAAGCCGGGTCTGTACCGGTCTTTCCAGCGAGCCGGATACGGCCGGCCAGTGGGCTCACCCACCCCATGATGCCGCGCAGCAAAGTGGACTTGCCGGCGCCGTTAGGCCCCACCACAGCAGTAAACGAGCCCCTGGGAAAGCGGCCGCTCAGATCACGCACGGCGACCTTATCGCGCCATCCCAAACTGACCTGGTCGAGTTCAATTGCCGATACCGGGCTGCGTAAGGCGTCTGCCACAGCCCCCATTTACCACCACCCCATGGCCCAGCCCGTGGTCAGCCAGATGAGCAACACACCAACGAGCGCTAGCGCCGCGCGCGCAATGCAAGATGCCATGAGCAGCGACGGCCGCCGAGCGGAGGCACGGGTCGTGGAGCCTGGTGCAATAGGGATCATGGTGTACGAGCAGAGAATAGGATTTGTTATGTTATAACATGACTAGAACGTTCAACACCCCGAGACTGATATGAATGTCGCATCACCGGCCCACGCCAACCGGCTGGCGGCGCAGCTCGACACCGCCCAGGCGCTGTGCGAGTCGCGCGGCAAGCGGCTCACGCCCATACGGCGCAAGGTGTTGGAGATCCTGCTGGTACAGCAACGCAGCGTCAAGGCATACGAATTGCTAGAGCTGATACGGAATGTACAGTCGGGCGCCGCACCGCCAACGGTGTACCGGGCCCTCGACTTTTTGGTGGAAGAAGGGTTGGTGCATCGGCTCGACGCCATCAACGCCTGGACGGCGTGCCATGACGCCGGCGGTGAACCCCATGACCTGTTAGTCGTGTGTACCGGATGCGGCGCGGTGGCCGAGCTTAGCGACCCCGACCTCACTCGCCGGCTGGCCGACAAGGTGTCGCGCGCCGGCTTTCGTCTGTCGGAACACGAGACCGAATTAAGGGGCTTGTGCACCGGCTGCCGATGTGCCCATGACGATGTTTGCCCTAACCCGCCCGCTGTGATGTAATCGCAGACTGTATTTTTCCCCGGTGCGACCGCACAGGGGGTATCGAGAGACCAGAAGATGAGCCCAGCCGAACGCCTCGAAAAGAAGCGCCTCCAGAACATGGTGCCTGTCACCATACTTACCGGGTTTCTCGGTGCGGGCAAAACCACGCTTCTTAAGCGCATTCTCACGGAATATCACGGCAAACGCATTGCCGTGATCGAGAACGAGTTCGGGCCCGAAAGCATCGATAACGAGCTGCTGGTCCAAGATACCGACGAGGAAATCGTCGAGCTCAGCAACGGCTGTGTATGCTGTACCGTACGTGGCGACCTCATGCGCACCTTGAACGACCTGCGCGAGCGCCGCCAAGCCGGCGACCTGGCTTTCGAGCGTGTCATTATCGAAACCACCGGCATGGCCAACCCTGGCCCTGTGTGCCAGACCTTCTTCATGGACGACGAGATCGCCGA
>CAZPYF010000162.1:0-5689 GCA_964590015.1 uncultured Burkholderiaceae bacterium | reverse complement strand
CCCCCCGTTTCCCCTGACGAGGCACGCATTCCGGTTCGGCATGTGGTTGAATGATGTCATGCGCAAAACACTATTCAAGAATAATCATGACTGAAGACATACTCATTAATGTCACTCCGTTTGAGACCCGTGTGGCTCTGGTCGAACAGGGCTCCGTTCAGGAACTGCACATTGAACGCAGCATCCAGCGCGGCCACGTGGGGAACCTGTATTTGGGCAAGATCGTGCGGGTGTTGCCTGGCATGCAAAGCGCCTTCGTCGACATTGGTCTTGAGCGGGCGGCATTCATCCATGTGGCCGACCTGCGCCAGAATCGCAGCGAACGCAGCCGAGGCCTGCCCATTACGCCCATTGAGAAGTTGCTGTTCGAAGGGCAGCCGATCATGGTGCAAGTGATCAAAGATCCACTGGGCTCGAAGGGCGCACGGCTTTCCACGCAGATCAGCATCGCCGGCCGCATGCTGGTGTACCTGCCATATGATCCACACGTCGGCATTTCGCAACGCATCGACTCAGAGACCGACCGGACTCAGCTGCGCGAACGCGTGATGCGGTTCATGAATGACGACGAGACAGGCGGCTTCATCGTGCGCACACAGGCCGAAGGCGCGAGCGATGAAGAGCTGGAAGCGGATTGCACCTATCTACGTACGCTGTGGATCAGCATTCAAGAGAAGCTGAAGACGCAACCTGCTCCGTCATTGTTGTACGCCGATCTGACCTTACCCCAACGGGTACTGCGCGACATGGTCACCCCGGCGACTTCCGGCATATTGGTTGATTCACGCAGCACGACCCAGGAACTGGTGGAGTGGGCACGCACGTATACGCCGTCCGTGGTTGACCGGATCCGCCACTACAGCGGTGAGCGACCCCTGTTCGATACCGCCAATGTTGATGACGAGATCACCCGGGCCCTGTCGCGACGCGTTGACCTGAAGTCGGGCGGCTACCTGATCATCGACCAGACGGAAGCCCTCACGACCGTCGATGTGAACACCGGCGGCTATGTGGGCGGCCGCAATTTCGGCGATACGATATTCAAAACCAACCTCGAGGCGGCAGTGGCTATTGCCCGCCAGCTACGGCTAAGGAATCTTGGCGGTATCGTTATTCTCGACTTTATCGACATGGAAGATGCCGAGCATCGCGAAGCCGTATTGGCCGAACTCGGCAAGTCGCTCGCACGCGACCGTACGCGGGTAACGGTCAGCGGATTCAGCCAGCTCGGGCTGGTCGAGATGACGCGTAAGCGCACCCGAGATTCACTGGCGCATCAACTGTGTGAGCCCTGCCCCACGTGCCAGTCGCGCGGCAATGTGCGCACGCCCCGCACGCTTTGCTATGAAATTCTTAGGGAGATTTTGCGCGAATCCCGCCAGTTCAGCCCGAAAGAGTTCCGCATTCTGGCTTCACAGGCCGTAGTGGACCTGTTTCTTGAAGAAGAAAGCGATCACCTGGCCATACTGGGCGACTTCATCGGCAAGCCGATTTCGTTGCAGGTCGAGACCCAGTATTCCCAAGAACAATACGATATTGTGCTGATCTAGGTATTGTGCTGATCTGAGTTACTGCACCGGCGGCTCGCAAACGCCGGGGCGCCGCACGGCGTCGAGCATCCGGTCGATGCGCTGCTGTACCTCTGCGTTGTAGTAATAGCTATACACCTGCACCGCCACCCGCATGGGTGAACGCCATGAATCGGGGTATTGAATCAAGTCGGCGATCACCACATTCTCGTAGCTTTCGGGGATTTCGGGCGTTTCGATCAGGCTCGCGAGGCTGGTTTCGCGTTCGTGCATGACGAAGCGCGGGGCAGTTCCGCAAGCCGCCCGATGCTGGAAGAGATTCCTTTGCAGTGTAGGGAAGTCGAGGTCGCTGAGCAGCATATCCGTAATGAAATACGTGGAATTGCGCAGATCGTCGGGCTGCACGCCGCTACGTTTGGTGCCGGCGGCACACCCCGCCAGCAGCGCCACCGCTGCACACGCCAGCACACTATTTCTGACTGCGATCTTCATTGCCACATCGAACTCCCGTCATTCACGAAACTGCATACGATAAAGCGAAGCATACAACCCGTCGGCGACCAGCAGATCTTCGTGCCGGCCTTTCTCAACGATGCGGCCCTCGTCGAGCACGACGATAAGGTCAGCTTTCTGCACGGTGGAAAGCCGATGCGCAATGACCAAGGTCGTGCGCCCCACCATCAGTTTTTCCAACGACGCCTGCACCTGCCGCTCGGACTCGTTATCGAGTGCGGATGTGGCTTCATCAAGGATCAGGATGGGCGCATTCTTGATAAGCGCCCGTGCGATGGCCAGGCGCTGGCGTTGGCCGCCCGAGAGCTGCCCCGCATTCTCGCCCACCTGGGTGTCGATGCCTTGGGGCAGGCTGTCGACGAATTCAAGTAGATTTGCCGCCTGCAAGGCATCACGGATTTCTTGCCGCCCGGCTTCGTGTAACGCGCCATACCCCACGTTCTCGGCAACCGTGCCTTCGAACATGACGACGTCCTGGCTGACAAGCGCCAGCTGCCGACGCAGACTGTTCAGGGTGATGTCGCGCACCTCGTGCCCATCGATCAGTACGTCTCCGGAAGTCGGCACCACAAAGCGTGGAATGGTATTGACCAACGTGGTCTTGCCGCTGCCGGAGCGCCCCACGAGGGCGACGGTCTGCCCCGGCTCGACCGTTAGCGAAATATCGCGCAGCACGTCGGAACTTGAGCCCTCGAAACGATGCGTGACATTGCGGAATTCGATTCGGCCCTTTACCGGCGCCCGAAGCTCAACGGTGCCCGTATCTTTTTCCGGCAGGCTGTCGACCAATGTAAAGACGCTTTCTGCGGAAGTGAGCATGCGTTGCATGGAGCTGGCGATCTTGGTTAACCGCTTCACCGGATCGAAGATCTGCCCCAGCGCTGCCATGAAGGCGGCAAAGCTCCCCACCGTGAGGCCGCCATGGTTGGCCTGGTACAGCGCCACCGCGATCACGGCCGCCACAGCCACCGCAATAAAGAATTGGGAAAGCGGCGACATGGCGGCATCGGCGCTGGCCGCCCGCATGGCAAAGCGGCGCAAGCGCGCGTTCACATAGGCAAAGCGGCCGCCTTCGCGCTCGTAGCCGTCGTAAAGCTTGATCACCCGCTGGCCTTCAATGCTTTCCTGTACCACGCGGGTCAGTTCGGCGTTCATGGTGATGGTGTCGCGATTGATGCTGCGCAGCCGGCGTATGAAGATGCGCGCCGTGTACACCGAGATGGGCATCACCACCAGCACGATCAAGGTCAGTTGCCATGACATGTATAGCAGCACCACCAACAGGGCGATGACAACCAGCGTTTCCCGAACCAGTACGGTGATGACCTCGGTGGCGTATTCGGTGACATTGCCGGCATCGATCGTGAACCGATTCAGCAGTCGCCCCGTGTCGCTGCGCTTGTAGTCTTCGTCAGACATACCCATCAGACGCTCAAACATATCGCGCCGGATGCCCAGCAACATATTATTAGCCACCCAGGCCAGCAGGTATGCACTGGCGTAGCTGGTGAGCCCACGCAGCAAGATCAGGCCGATGACCGCCAGCGGAATGGCCCAAATGTAATAGGGCTTGGCCCCGGTGAACCCTTCATCAAGCAAGGGTTTGGTGATGATGGCGAGCGTGGGCTGGGTCGCAGCCGAGATACTGACCAGAACAATCGCAACGGCGACTGCCTTCCAGTACTTGCCGAGGCGACCGTAGATGCGTCGCCACAGTTCGGCCTGAACTGGCGGGGCCTGCGTACCGACCGTTTGGGATTCTGACTTCAAGAATGGACTCGCTTATATACTAGGGGCCTGAAGAAGCCCGGCCATTTTACCCGCCCGTTCCGACAGCGCACGGCGGCACGGCCCGACCCATACCAGCCGTTACATCCCGCCGCCTTTATGAATCCCGTCTCCGCCATCTATCTGCGTATGCCTAATTGGATCGGCGACGTCTGCATGAGTCTTCCTTCTTTGGAAGCCGTGTTGGCCACAGGCCTGCCTGTCGTGGTGTGCGCGCGCGGTTGGGCGCGCGACCTGTTATCGGGTTATGGGCTCGCGGGCTTCATCGAGATGAGCGGTCGCTGGCGTGAAGACCGGGCAGCCGTGCACGCCTTCCGCAAGAAAGCGGCCCACGCCCATCCACGCGGCCTGTTGCTGCCCGACTCCCTCTCGAGCGCCATGGTGTTCAACTTCTCGGGCGTACCGAGTGCGGGCTACCGCGATGACGGCCGCAGTCTGATCTTGCGTTGGCCACTGCCTAAGCCGTCGGCAAGCCTGCATGCCGTCGAGTCTTGGTATCACCTTACCGCCCAGGCACTACGGCGCTGGGGGTGTGCCGCGCCCCCTCCTCGCCCGCCGCGTCAGTTGGGGTTACGGCTTACCGACAGACAACGTAGCGAAGCGAGCCACGCCCTCGAGAAGGCGGGCCTCGTGGAAGGCGACTTTGTGATGATCGCCCCCACCGCCACCGGCTTGCACAAGGGCCGGGAAAAAGTCTGGCCCGATTTCGAGAGCCTGACACGCCGCCTGCAAGATGCAGGCCATACCGTGGTCATGTGCCCGCCTCCTGCAGAAGTCGAAGCCGCGCGCCGGAATGCCCCCAGCGCGCTTTGTCTGCCTCCCCTCAAGCTCGGCGCCTTTGCTACACTCACCCAGCAAGCCGGCCTGGTGATTTGCAACGACTCGGGTGTATCACATCTGGCGGCCGCCGCAGACGCCCGGCAAATCACCTTGTTTGGCGTGACGCAGCGGGAACGTACCGGCCCTTGGTCGAGCCATGCCACCTGCTTGGGGTCAGCGCAGGGCTGGCCAGACATTACCGAGGTCGAAGAGCACGCCCTCAACTTGTTGCAATTCGAACACTGACAAAACTGACCGCATGGCGTTTTCCAGCTTCCTGACCAATCTCGTAATTCCGCTGAACCTTGGCGTTACGTTATTGGTGCTGGGTGTGCTGTTTTTCATCTTGCGCCGCCGGCGCATTGCCGCGTTGCTGGCCGCCTGCGGTATCGCGTGGGTGCTGTTCTGGTCGCTGCCCGCTTCCACCCTTTGGGCAGGAGGCCATCTTGAACAACGGTATCCATATCGCCCTCCTGATGCATTGCCTTCGGCTCAGGCCATCGTCGTACTGGGCGGCAGTACTGCTAACAACCGCCCAAACTGGTTCGAGCCCTATGACAAGCGCAGCACCATCGCGCGGGTCGATACCGCGGCCGACCTCTATCATGCAGGGCGGGCGCCGCTCATCATTGTGTCGGGCGCCGCGCTCGACGGCACGGTAAGCGAAGCCCAGATCATGGCGAACAACCTGCGCCAGCAAGGCGTGCCCGAGGAAGCCATTATTCAGGAATCCGAGAGTCTCACCACCTACGAGAACGCGCTTTACACGGCTCGCCTGCTTAAAGAAAGGGGGCTCAACCGCGTATTGGTGGTCACGTCTGCATTACATATGCCACGCGCCATGGGCGTCTTTCAGAAGCAGCAGATCGACGCGGTTGCGGGGAGCTCGCCACCGCAAATCATTGTGCCGGAAGACACCACGTTCTCGTTCTGGCAGCCCAACGCCCATGTCTTGTCGGCCAGCCGCTCGGTGGTGAAGGAATACGTGGGCATGCTGGTGTACTGGTTGCGTGGATGGCTGTGATGGAATGTCGCAGTGG
>CAZPYF010000161.1:0-5767 GCA_964590015.1 uncultured Burkholderiaceae bacterium | reverse complement strand
GCAACAATTACTTCAGAGCACTCAGAATCAGCTCATGATGCGCAATTAGCGCAAGTGGCGTCAACTATCGGAAACACTAGTATCTGTTCATGGGCACACAGATTGATCGCACACACGATACGGTTGTAGAACGCAAGCCGGCGAAGCTTGCGCCGCCACCGATGTATCAGGTCGTTCTGCTTAACGACGACTACACACCAATGGATTTTGTGGTGGTCGTGGTTCAACACGTTTTTGGCAAGTCGCTGGAAGAAGCGTCGCGCATCATGCTGCGGGTCCATCACGATGGGCGCGGCATAGTGGGCGTCTATACCCGCGATATTGCGGCTACGCGTGTGGAGTCAGTTATACAGCTGGCGCGCATGAACCAGCATCCTCTGCAGTGCGTCATGGAGCCGGTGCCCCCGGCTGAATGAGGCATACCGCTTGCTTGGCCCTTGTATACCCGCAGAAAGTCGAACGCCGGCCGTGCCGGGGAGCCCGTGGGGCTGAACTCCTGGAACGCTTTGTAACGGTTGTGGGCGGCGCGGCACATTCGGCAAACTGCGGGTATAGTAAAGTCATCATGTGGCGTCTGGAGATGGCGCCATCAGTTTCAGTCATTGGCGATACGCAAGCTCGATTTAGTCATAGAATAAGAACAGGGATTTGTCGAATTTGTTTGTCCCGCTCCAATATGCAATGGAGGTAGCGTGATCTCCGAAGAACTTGAAGTCAGCCTGCACATGGCGTTTGTAGAAGCCCGCACGGCGAGACATGAATTTATAACTGTAGAGCACTTGCTGCTTTCCTTACTCGACAACGCAGCAGCCAGCGAAGTATTGCGTGCCTGCTCTGCCAATCTCGACGCCCTGCGTCAAGACCTGCGCAAGTTCGTTTCGGAAAATACCCCGGTGTTTCCTGGTGATGAAGAAGTCGATACCCAACCTACGTTGGGTTTTCAGCGCGTCATACAGCGCGCGATCATGCACGTCTCTTCCGGCAACTCCAACAAGAACATGGTCACGGGTGCGAATGTACTGGTGGCAATGTATGGCGAGAAAGACTCTCACGCGGTCTATTTCTTGCAGCAGCAGGGTGTGACGCGTCTCGATGTGGTGAATTTTCTGTCTCACGGCATCACCAAGACGCCCGAAGAACAGCCCGTCGAACCGCCGAAGGCACAGCAAGTGGAAGAAGCGAAATCCGATCAGCAGAAGTCGCCGCTGGAGCTCTACGCCACCGACCTTAATGCGGAAGCGCGTCAGGGCCGCATCGATCCGCTCATTGGTCGTGAGCACGAGGTCGAGCGCGTTATTCAGGTTCTGTGCCGGCGCCGCAAGAACAACCCGCTACTGGTGGGCGAGGCCGGCGTGGGCAAGACCGCCATCGCAGAAGGTTTGGCTTGGCGCATTACCCGTGGCGACGTGCCCGAAATTCTGGGCGACGCGCAGGTCTATGCGCTTGATATGGGCGCCTTGCTCGCCGGTACCAAGTACCGCGGCGACTTCGAGCAGCGTCTGAAGGCGGTATTGAAGAGCCTGAAAGAAAACGCCAACGCCGTTCTGTTCATCGACGAAATCCATACGCTCATCGGCGCGGGGTCGGCTTCGGGCGGCACGCTCGATGCGTCGAACCTGCTCAAGCCGGCGTTATCGTCGGGCCAGCTCAAGTGCATGGGCGCCACCACTTATAACGAATATCGCGGCATCTTCGAAAAAGACCACGCCTTGTCGCGTCGCTTCCAGAAGATCGACGTCGCCGAGCCCACGGTCGAACAGACCATCCAGATTTTGCGCGGGCTCAAATCGCATTTCGAAGCGCACCACGGCGTTCGCTACTCGGCCGCAGCCATCACTGCAGCGGCTCAGCTGGCGGCTCGCCATATCAACGACCGCTTCCTGCCCGATAAGGCCATCGACGTCATCGACGAAGCCGGGGCCGCACAACGTCTGTTGCCGGTGTCGCGTCGTAAGAAGGTCATTGGCAAGGGCGAGGTGCAGGCAACGGTGGCGAAGATCGCCCGCATTCCGCCGCAAAGCGTCTCTACCGACGATCGCAACAAGCTTGCAACCCTTGAACGCGATCTGAAAACGGTGGTGTTCGGCCAAGAACCGGCCATCGAGGCATTGTCGGCCGCCATCAAGATGGCCCGCTCGGGCCTCGGTCGGCCCGACAAGCCCATTGGCTCCTTCCTGTTCTCGGGCCCGACGGGCGTGGGCAAGACCGAAGTGGCCCGTCAACTGGCCTTTGTGCTGGGTGTCGAGCTGGTTCGCTTCGATATGTCGGAATACATGGAACGCCACACGGTGTCACGGCTCATTGGTGCACCGCCCGGATACGTGGGCTTCGATCAGGGTGGCCTGCTTACTGAAGCCATCTCTAAGCAGCCGCACTGTGTGCTGTTGCTCGACGAGATCGAGAAGGCGCACCCCGACGTGTACAACATCCTGCTGCAAGTTATGGATCACGGCACGCTCACCGATAACAACGGCCGTAAGTCCGATTTCCGCAACGTCATTCTGGTCATGACCACCAACGCGGGGGCTGAAGCGCTTAATCGCAACAGCATCGGCTTCGCATCGCCGGCTCGCTCAGGCGATGAAATGGCCGAGATCAAGCGCTTGTTCACGCCTGAGTTCCGCAATCGGCTCGATGCCATCATTGGCTTCACGCCGTTGTCGCGCGATGTGATCCTGCGCGTTGTCGACAAGTTCCTGATGCAGCTTGAAGATCAGCTGCATGAAAAACGCGTCGACGTTGCGTTCACCGATGAGCTGCGTGAACACTTGGCCAAGGAAGGCTTTGATCCGACCATGGGCGCGCGCCCCATGCAGAGGCTCATTCAAGACACGATCCGCCGGGCATTGGCCGATGAGCTGCTGTTCGGTCGCTTGGTCGATGGTGGGCAGGTGCAGGTGGGTCTCGACGAACAGGGCAAAGTGCAGCTCACTTTCCCCGAGCGCGGAAAGGGCGCCGGCCAAGGTCGTGATCCTTCACCGTCGCGTCCGGAACCCGAACTGGTCGATTAATGCATCCGGGCTCGCTGCTAGCCTGCCGGAATTGCGATACGCTACATGCCGCCGTGCCCCTCGAGCCCGGCGGCATGGCTACTTGTTCATGCTGCGGCTACGTCCTTTACAGGCGTAGCCGCTTTTCGCTGGCGTTCTGGTCGGCGTTCACGCTGGCCGCGCTGATGGTGTTCGCCATCGCGAACCTGTTTCCCATCGCGCAGCTCACCATACTTGGCAAGACGGTCAACGCAACCTTTATTGGGTCGTTGTGGTTCACGTGGCAGCAGGGCGACTACGTACTGTCGATCATGACAGGCCTGGTGGGTTTCTGGTTTCCCTTCACGCAACTATGCTTTCTGTTCTGGGCGCTGGGCTGCATCCATAAACGCGGGCTGCCGCATGATTTCGCGTTCGCCATGCGCCTGTATCATGCTGTGCTGCCATGGAGTATGGTGCCGGTGCTGATGCTGGGCATCATCGTTGCCATCGTGAAGCTTGCGGGCTTGGCCACGCTGCAGCCGGGGCCGGGAATCTGGGCGTTCGGCGTGCTTACGTTCATGTTGACGGCGCTCTCCCGGCTCGACAGTGAGCGTATCTGGGGCTATGCCGAGGAAGCCGGATTAGCGCCCGTTGCGCAGTACCCGGGCACTGCATCGGAAGCCATGGCGGCCTGCGAGGTCTGCGGCTACGTACAACCGATCCACCCCGAGGCTGAATCAGATGATTGTCAGCGCTGCAATGCGGTGCTTCATAGGCGCAAGCCGAACATGGGTGCGCGTGTGTGGGCGTTACTTATCGCCGCATCCATCGTGTATATCCCGGCCAACGTGCTACCGATGATGGAGATCCGTAGCACGCTGGGCCAGAGCAATCACACCATATTGGGGGGTGTGCTTGAGCTGTGGCGACTGGGCTCGTGGGATCTGGCCGTGATCGTATTCGTGGCCAGTATCGTGGTGCCCATCACGAAATTGCTGGCGCTGATAGTCTTGATGCTGGGGCGGCGCTGGCGGGGTCGCCAGGTGCAGCGCCAGCGCACCCGGCTCTACGAGCTGGTTGAATTTATCGGCCAGTGGTCGATGCTCGATGTTTTCGTCGTCGTCTTGCTGGCGGCGATTGCGAATTTCCCCGGGGTGTCGCAGATTATTGCGGGCCCGGCAGCGGTGAGTTTCGGTATGGTCGTCGTACTCACCATGCTGGCAGCGATGAGCTATGATCCGCGCACCGGATGGGACAGACGCGAACCGGCCGAATCGGAATAATAGGCAATGGCAGAAAAGCAAGAACAATCGACAGGCAAGGAGGAAACGGGTGCAGAAACCGGGGCAGGGCGGCCCGCCGCGCAGGCGCCTATCGTACGCCCGCGCAAGGCGCAGCGATTTTCCTGGATCTGGCTTATTCCACTATTAGCTGCGGCGGTGGGTGCCACGCTGCTTGTGCGCGATTGGATGGCCACCGGCCCAACCATTACCGTAGCCTTCGCCTCGGCCGAAGGCATCGAGGTCGGACAGACACGGGTGCGCTATAAAGATGTGGCCATCGGCACGGTTACTGATCTCAAGGTCGACCATGAGCGCGCCAAGGTTCTGGTTACCGCACAGCTGCATCGAGATGGCGCCGACTATATTACTCGGCCAGACTCACAGTTTTGGGTGGTTCGGCCGCGGCTCGCCATTAGCGGGGTATCGGGTCTGGGAACATTATTGTCGGGCGTGTATATCGCGGTCGACACTCCGCCCGAGCCGGCTACTGAGAACGAGCGACCGGTCTACGAGTTCGATGGGCTTGAGCAGCCGCCCGAGATCACGAGCGGGCGGCCCGGTACCCGCTTCACGCTACAGGCCGAAGATCTCGGTTGGCTGGATATCGGCTCGCCCGTGTACTATCGGCGCATTCAGGTGGGGCAGGTCATTGGTTACGCGCTCGATGACTCGGGCCGTGCCGTGAATATACAGATTTTCGTTGACGCGCCGCACGACGGCTATGTCACGACCGACGCCCGCTTCTGGAATGCGAGCGGCATTAATTTCAGCCTTGATGCCGATGGGGTATCAGTGCAAACCGGTTCGCTGGCTTCTGTGCTGGCAGGCGGCGTCGCGTTTGCGCCGGTCGACGAATTCGATAACGTTTCCGCTGATCCCGATTCAGTGTTTGAACTGCACGAGTCGCAGGTTCAGGCCATGGCCGACCCGGATGGCGAACCGGTACTCATCGAATTCCACTTCCACCAGTCGGTTCGCGGCTTGAAGGTGGGCGCGCCGGTCGATTTCCGAGGGCTGGAACTGGGTTCCATCACCGATATCGATATGGAGTTTGATCGCGAGCGCCGACAGTTCTTCGCTCTGGTGCAAGCGCGCATCTATCCCTTAAGGTTCGGCCCGTTGTTCGAGCGAATCATGGAGCTCGACAAGGACCCGCATATTGCCCGGGCGCGCTTCCTCGAGGGTATGGTGGCGCGCGGTCTGAGGGCGCAGCTGCGGGCCGCCAATCTGCTCACCGGCCAGCAGTATGTCGGCTTGGACTTCTTCAAGGATCAGCCGCCGGTGGTGTTCGATGCCACCGAATACCCGCCGGTGCTGCCCACCATACCCGGCGACTTCGATCGGCTGCAACAACAGATTGGCAGCATCGTGGCCAAGGTCAACGAGCTGCCGTTCGACGACCTGGTGCAAGACCTGCGCGATACGCTGCAGGCCACGACGGCTGCGCTTTCCAGCGTGGACGGCAAGATCACGCCGGAAGTGACCTCCACGCTTCTGTCGATGCGCAAGACG
>CAZPYF010000160.1:0-5776 GCA_964590015.1 uncultured Burkholderiaceae bacterium | reverse complement strand
AGGTCATGGCCGAAATGCCAAACTTCGTGCCCTTGAGCACGCCAACACCCACGCGACCACCCGTCCAGTTGCCTTTGTCGTTGCGATGGTCGGTGAAGTTGCCTTCGTGCCCGATCAGACGGTCAAAGGCCAGATTGAAGTCAGGCTTGCTGCCCGGGGGAGGTGGGGCCGGTGTACTTTGGACCGGTTGCGCGGGTTGGACCGGTTGAGCAAAAAGGTTTTTCAGAAAGCCGAGCATCACTCACCCCCTTGGGCCTTGCGCCGCAGCTCGGCCACCACTTCAGCGATGTCTTTGCCCTTGCGCTTGTCAATGAAATTGAACACCCAGCGAACGATGGCCCATGCCGGCAGTCCGCAGGCAAAGACCAGCCCGAGGGTGGCCACCAGGCCGAAGGGCGAATACATCCAGTGTTGCAGCTGATAGTGCTGGATCACGAAGGCCCCGCCGCTGATGCTGCCCACTACGGTGCTGATCAGGCCCACCGCCCATTCACCGCAGGTACGCGGGGGCATCAGGCACATCACGACGATGGCGGCCAGACCCGCGCCGATTGCGCCCATCCCCGCGAGCCCTCCGATGGCTTTCCAGGCAGCGAATGACGCCCCTGTTGTGCTGCTTGTTGGTTCCATTGGCCCTCCTTTCGGGCAATAAAAAGCCCTCACTCGGAGGGCGTAAAAAACCGGCGCTTGGCCGGGTCATTTCTTGCTGTGCATCGCTACCCACTGTAGGGCACGCTCGATGTCCTTTTCGTGCGCCTTTCGGCAGTGATCACGCTCCCAAGGCGTAAAGAGCCAGTCGATCAGTCGCTCAGTGCGGTACCAGCGGCATCGATGGGCACGGCCTGAGATTGACTCGTTGGCCGTGGTTTCACGGTGACGGGGCAAGAGCGTCACGTTGGCCAGCTGACTGAGGGCATCACCGATCTTGATGAGGCGGTGGGCGTTCATGCTTGGATGCCCCCCGCCAGACGCAAAAGATCGTCTACCCGTTCCTCGCTCAAAGGCACAAGCGGTGCAAGCTGCGCGAGCATGGGGCTGTCACGGCGAATCTTCCCCCTCGCCAGCACAGTCTGGGCCGTGATCTTCTCGATGCCATCAGGCATGGCAGCGAAAATGTCTTGCACACGATCCCATACGTTCTGGCTCTGGGAATCTTCCGGGTCTACCGGCGTCGCTTTCATGGCGACTTCTGCTCGCCAGCCTTCGACTTCTTCGGGCACAGGTTCTGGTGGTGCAGGTGGTGGCACAAGCTGCTCGCCATCCCATGTCCAGCCGATGCCGCCGGGGTGTTGATCGGCATCAATACAAAGCGCGTCGGGGTATGCGACCTGCGCTTCTTCGGGCGTCGCAACGATTGTGTTTATGACGATGCCGTTTTCGATAATGTGGGTTGTTGTCATTTGTAAAGCTCCAGAACGATTCTGCCTGCGCCGCCTTTCCCCGGCGATCTTGATAGCACCCCAACGCCGCCTATTGATCCGCCAAAAGCTGATGTCCCGCCCAGGGGTAAACCACTGCCGGAGGGGGCGGGACTATGTCCGGCATTCCCACGGAAAGCAATTCGATTTTCACCACCCACGCCATTGCCTGGGGCTCCTCCTCCGCCGCTACCTTTGTCGCCGCCATCGGCTTGATATACTTGCCCATCAATCGTGATCGAGGAAGACCCGCCACCACCATTCGTGGGAGCAGCAGCGATGGCTATTGGATACACAGCCCCTGGAGTAACGTCAGCCACAAACTTCACACCACCACCTCCTCCTCCACCTGCGCCTGCAATCGTCCCATTCCCAACGCCGCCGCTTCCGCTCGCCCCTTCCACGTACCCCACAACTTTTCGCACCCCGTCTGGCACTGTCCAACTCGTGCCGCTGGTCAGCACGATGATGCTGTCGAGTTCTAGCGCACTCACGATAGATGTGACGGATACTGTCCAGCCAGAGTGCGCGCCAGAACCGCTCGAAGCTGTTGCATTCACAACCATCGCGCCGGTGCCCGCGTTGTAGCTGACGACCTGACCGGCCATGTAATCACCGGGCGAGGCGGTGCGGGCGACGATGACGAACTGCCCAGGCACAAAGCTCTTTCCGGTGTTGATTGTCAAATTGATCGTGCCAGGTGCAACGATAGTGAGCGACGTTGACGAAGTAGCCGTAAACGCCCCGGCTCCGATCTGATTGATGCGCTCGATTTCGGGGTTGATAGCGTTGATCGTCGCCTGAATCTGGCCGCCGAAAAACGCATCTACATCACCTCGAAACGTGGGGCTGAACGGGTCGAGCAGGGGGAGATTTGGAATAGTCATACGAGTCCTTCTATTTCCATCGAGCAGTAGTAGAGAGTGGGGTACGCAACGTCCACGTCGAATGACAAGACGCCGAAAATGACGAGGCCGGAGAATTGCTGCAGTGATGATGCGGGGGAGATCAGGCAGGGCGTGGCGCGAAAGCCAGCAAGCTGCCGGTAGACGAGATTGAATCGACCGGGTTCAAGGATCGTGCGCAGCTTCACGCGCTTGCTGTACTCGCCCTTGATAAATTCGACCGTCCCGAAGCGCTCGTCGCGCAGTTTCAGCGACCAATCATCAATCGTCGCGCTTACGCCCCACTCCGCGCCGCCGACCTCAAACGGCCTGCCGATAATCAGCATGCCCACGCCGATGGTGCCGGAGCCTGAGAATTTGACGGTGAGCGTGGCGGCGGGCCATTGCTGCGGCAGGTCCATCAGCACGGTTTCTGTTTCGAGGACGGCGTCCGTGAAAAACCAGTCGAAGATCGAGGCGAGCGTCGATGCGCTGAGGCCTATCTCGCGGTGATATACATCGATGCCCCCGGCTGTCATCGTGACCTCGATGCGCTGCACCCCATAGAGTTCGAGCGCGCCCAACGCGCCGATGCTCGTGCCCGGCGTGAGCACGACCTCGATCTCGTCGGTGTCGGTCGTCAGCGTGCCGGGCCGGGGGTCAAACATGCGCCACTTATTGACTGGGCCAAGGTCGACCCACTTGGGGGTTTCGCCGCCCGTTGCCTGCTCCGGCGGCGTGCTGTCCGTGCCACCCGCCACCGATTCGTACAGATGGTGATTGGGGCGGCGCACCACCTGTGCGGCGGTGTAGTTCGTGGCCGCAGACCACAGCGGCGTAGTGTCTGCGGCGACCGTGCTGGACGTGAGGATTGCATCAGTGATGGTGATCGGCTTGGTGATGGTGAGCGGGTAATCAGACCTAATCATGCTTGCACCTTGATTCCAGTAGCGTTAATGCGCCGAAGCTCGCGCGTCGTTTCGTTCGTGTTGCTGGCCACCGTGGCGTTGGCCGCGCGAAGATCGGCCCGTAAACCCTCGACCTCCTGGTTAAGCCGTTTGATTTCAGTGGCCATCTCTTTCATGGGGTTGCTCGTTTCGATCTGCCGCAGGCTGTTGACCGCTACTGCAAAATCCCGCCGATACTGGATTTCGTCGCGGCTGTCGGCGGATCGCTCCAGGAAGTTGCGCGTCACGCGGTCAAGGTCGCCAGCCGCATCCGCATCGCCGCCCATCGCGCGGCGCATGACCTCTTGATACTGACGCTGCGCCTCGGCGTACTGCTGGCCGAACGACAGGGTGGTGAGATCACGATCGAGCAGCAGTTCATCGGCAAGCGATTCGGCAGCATCGCGCAACCGATCAAACGATTGCTCAAGCTGCTGCGCCGATTGCTCATGCTGCCGGATCGATTGCTCATGCTGCCGGATCGATTGCTCAAGCTGCTGCTGCGCCGTGCGGGCCGTGTCCTCGAAAACGTCCTCGAACACATCCAAGCTGTAGTTGAACAGCGCGGCGAACTGGCCTTCATCAATCACGCCCTGCCCAAGTGCGTCGGACATGCGGATCATCGACCGCTCCCAGCTATCCGGGTCGAACGCCTTGATGCCGTCTACCAGCAGCGCCATATCGCGCAACTCGGTGCCGCCCACCCCGGCAAAGGCTGCATCTTTGGCTAACTCCTCAGCCGCCTTTCTAGCATCGGCCGTGGTCAGCACGCTGGCCGCTATGCCCGCCGCTTGCGCGATCAGCGCGGCCTCGCCGGTGCGGCTGCTGTAGTCGCCTGCCGCTGCTGCGGACACGCCAAAGGCTTCCGCAAACGAGTTCATCCGGCCGATGGCTGCCGTGGCTTTGTTGATCGGCTCCTCGGTTTTCTCAAGCTCCTGCGCCATCTTGCGAAGCTCGCCGAAGTAGTGATCGATGCTGCGTGCGCCGGCCAATGAAACTTCTCGCGCGGCATCAGCCATGCGCTGCAACTGCGCCTCGGTATCGCCCAGCAATTCGGCTGCGGTGGGCATCGTGCGATTCAGTGCGTCAACTGCCGATTCGTACTGCTCGGTCGTGATCTGCCCTGAGCGCAGGCGACCCGACAGTTTGTCAACCGCGTTGCCGTAGGCCACCACATCAGCACCAAACTGCATGCCCATGTCACGCACCCACCCGGCTTGACTGGCCCATCCGGCCTGCTGCTGCGCGTAGCGAATATCCGCAAGCCCTGCGCCCCGTGATGCAAACTGGCTGTACACGTCTTGCTGGGCCACGCCCAACATCGCCTGATACACAGAGTCACGCACGGCATAGCCCATGTCGCCCGAGGCATCCACCACGGCGGTGGTAAGCGCCTGCGCAAGCGGTCCGACAACCGGGCCGTATTCGCCCAGGTTGGGCGTCAGGTCACGCAATGCAGAGCCAGCGTTTTCGATTCGCAGCGCGTTGGCCGAAATGTCGTCCGATAGATCGCGCGCGATGCGCATCTGCATCACGCCCCACTCGTAGTTAAACCTGGCTGCGATGGTGTCAGATTCCCAGCGCGGCAAGTCATACTCGCGGCCACCCGCCATGTATTTGCCGAGCGGGCTCGATAAGGCGCGCTCAATCGTTGCGCCCAGCAGCCCCGCAGCATCCCCAGCAGACAGCAGCGTTGTGCGAAGCTCCTCGAAAGGCTTTGCGCCTTCTTCGTAAGCTTTCACAGACGCATCAAAAGCCTCTTGCTGTGCTTTTTCGATAGCTCGGCGTGCTGCGATCACCTCGCCGCGCTCAGCGCTGGCATCCTGCTGCTTTTGTTCTGCCAAACGCTCCGATTCGGCCGACACTTGCGCAAACGCCCCCGACACACCCAACAACGCGACATAGGCCCGCTGGCCAGCTTCTGTCGTCAGATCCTGGGCTTCAACCAGCTCACGGAACGAATCGCGGGTCTTGGGCGCCGTCAGGCCAACACCCTCCAGCACCTTGTCAATATCAGCCCATACCTTCTGCTGCTTCTCAGCCTCCGAATAGAAATTCTCGTAATACGTGGTCAACCCTGCGTTGAGGTTGTCCAACCCACCCGCAAACTGAATGATCCCGGCGGCCGCATCAAACGACAGGTCACGCAACTGCTCGAACGGCAATGACTTGGCCGCTTCCTGCAGCATGTCCACGCCGGTGATGATGGCGTTGAACTGCTCGGCCAATGCCTGTGCGCCTGAGGCATCCAGCCCCCGAATATTCACCCCTCGGATTATGTCAGCCAGCACCGTTGGCAGTTTGTCCACCTGCGTCTGGAAGGCCTGCAGAATCGACAACTGAATGTCCGTCTGCAAGCGTGGCAACATTTCCTCTTTGGACCAGCCGCCGAAGCCGTACTTGGTCCGGTCGCCGCCATAGCTCATCAGCCCGAACTCGGTTGCCTGAGCGTTATCCACGATCAACGTCCCGCCAGAGGCAACGCCGTTACGGTCGCCTTTCACGCTGGAGTTCGTTGTCGCGTAGA
>CAZPYF010000159.1:0-5786 GCA_964590015.1 uncultured Burkholderiaceae bacterium | reverse complement strand
TACTTCGTGGAAATCGGCCAGCCGTCGCGCAGGCACTTCATTGCCCGCCGCCAGAGTTATCACGGCAACACGCTGGGCGCGCTGGCTATCGGCGGCAACGCCTGGCGGCGTGAACCATTCTTGCCGCTGCTGGTGCCGGCACATCACGTTTCGCCTTGCTATGCCTACCGCGATCAGCGCGCCGACGAAACGCCTGAACAATACGCGCAGCGCCTCGCTGACGAGCTCGAGGCTCGCATCCTTGAATTGGGCCCGGAAAACGTGGCCGCGTTCGTGGCTGAAACCGTTGTGGGCGCAACGGCCGGCGTGTTGCCTCCAGTGCGCAGCTACTTTAAGCGCATCAGGGAAGTGTGTGATCGGCACGGGGTCTTGCTGATTCTCGACGAGGTCATGTCGGGCATGGGGCGCACGGGCCATCTTTTCGCCTGCGTCGAAGACGACATCGTGCCTGACATTGTCACCATCGCTAAGGGGCTGGGGGCGGGGTATCAGCCCATCGGCGCCATGATCGCCAGCAGCCGTATCTACGACGCCATCGTGGGCGGCAGCGGCTTCTTCCAGCATGGCCACACGTATATGGGCCACGCCACCGCATGCGCGGCCGCCTTGGCGGTTCAGCACGTTATCGAGCGCGACGGCCTGCTGAATAATGTGCTCGAGCGCGGTGAGCAACTACGCAGCGCATTGCACCGCGAGCTGGGCGACCACCCGAACGTGGGCGATATACGCGGCCGAGGCCTGTTCGTAGGCGTTGAGTTTGTGGCCGACAAAACCGAGAAGCGCACGCTTGATCCGGCCTTGCGTACCCATACGGTACTGAAGAAGCGAGCGATGGAAAACGGGTTGATGATGTATCCGTCGGGCGGTACGGTCGACGGGGCGCAAGGCGATCATGTCTTGTTGGCACCGCCGTTCATCTGCACCGACGCCGACATCGACGAGATCGTCGAGAAGTTTGTGCATACCGTACGTAGTGTGCTGCCGGCTTGAGCCTGTAGCGGCCGCGCGTAGCCGGCTCTACGGCTGCGCGTACCAGACGGTAACGGTGCCTTTGATATAAAGCGGCGGCCGGCTTGCGCCCCAGTGGTGCACCCGATGCACCAGATATAGGGGGCGCACGGCATCCAGGCCGTTGAAAATTTCGGTACTAACACTGCGCCCCACAATGTCGACGCATCGCACTTCGCCTTCCCAGCACAGCGAGGTCTGTACATTGGCGTGGCCGGCGTAGTCGCGGTGGGCGGTCACTCGAGTGATGAGGGCGCCCGCCGGCACGGCGCGCTTCGCGGGTTCATAGCTCACTGTCACCGCGCGGTCGACGCTGTGAAGGCCGGGGCTGATGCGGTCGCGGGTCCATGCCTGTTTTCCGGTGGCGGCCGCCGGCGCTGATTTTTGCGCCGCCGAGGCTTCGGAGCCTGTAGCGTTCGCGGTTACGCCGTACATCATCATGGACAAGCCGGCGGCGAGCGCGGGAATCCCACTACGGAAGATCTGCTTCAGTCGCGGCGCCATAGCACGTCGGGCGTGCCCGCCGCCCGGTTTAGCACCCGCGCGAGCACAAAACATAGGTCGGACAGCCGGTTCAGGTATTGCCGCGCCAGCCCGGTGGGCGGCGCCTCGGCTTCCGATGATTCGCCACGTTCGAGCGCCACGACAGCGCGTTCCGCACGGCGGCACACGCTGCGTGCGACATGGGCGAGCCCGGCCGCGCGGCTGCCGCCCGGCAGAATGAATTCTTCGAGTTTGCCCAGATCGGCATTGTGCTGCGCTATGGCGGCATCAAGGCCCGCCACCTGCTCCGCCGATACGGCAACATGGCCCGGTATGCAGAGTTCGGCGCCAAGGTCGAACAACTGATTCTGGATGCTGCCCAGCAATGCATCAATGTCGGCGGGCAGGGCCTCGGTACGCAGCAAACCCAGCACGCTGTTCAGTTCGTCGACGTCGCCCAGTGCAGTGATGCGGGCGTGATCTTTGGGTACCCGTGTGCCGTTGCCGAGCCCGGTCGTACCGTCGTCGCCGCCTCGGGTAGTAATGACGGAAAGTCGTGTGGCCATTGGTAATGAAGGGAAATGCGGAAAGGGAGAATCGCGGTATGCTAAGACACCCGCGTCTTCCAAGGAGTGTATCTCATGTTTCCTACGCCCAGCATTCGTACTGCCGTGGCGGCGGCCCTGGCTATGGCGGCCTGTTACGCCGTACCGGCACAGGCTCAGGAAGGCACCGGATCGGGTGAAGTGCGCCGAATCGATGAACAAGCCGGCAAGATCACGATCAAGCACGGTGCGATCGCCGCGCTTGATCTGCCGGCCATGACATTGGTGTATCTGGTGCAACCGGCCTTGCTTGCCGGCCTGCAGCCCGGCGACCGCGTAAAGTTCACTGCCCGTCGCGAGAACGGGCAGTATGTGGTGGTCGCTATATCCAAGTAGGGGCTGTAACCCCACACCGCTTACAGCACGTATCTGGCCAGATCTTCGCTGGCGGCCGTTTCCTTTAGTTTGTCTTCGACATAGGCGGCGTCGATAGTGATCGTGCAGCCGTCGTTCGCGGTGGCGTCGAACGCCAGATCTTCAAGCAGCTTTTCCATTACCGTGTACAAGCGCCGCGCACCGATGTTCTCGGTGCGCTCGTTCACCGAGTAGGCCAGCTCCGCCAGGCGGCGTATGCCTTCCTGTGTGAAGTCGAGAATGACGTCTTCGGTGGCGAGCAGCGCGTGATACTGCTTGGTCAGTGAGGCATCGGTTTCGCACAAGATGCGTACGAAGTCGTCGGCCGTGAGGGAATCGAGTTCCACCCGGATCGGGAACCGGCCCTGCAGCTCGGGAATGAGGTCAGAGGGCCGCGACAAGTGAAACGCGCCCGACGCAATGAACAAAATATGATCGGTGCGCACTACGCCGTACTTGGTGTTGACGGTGGTGCCTTCCACCAGCGGCAATAGGTCGCGCTGCACACCCTGACGCGAGACGTCGCCCCCGCCGTGTTCCTGACGAGTGGCGATCTTGTCGATTTCATCGAGAAAGACAATGCCGTTCTGTTCGGCGTTGCTTACCGCCTCGGCGCGCAGCTCTTCTTCATTGACACGCTTGGCCGCTTCTTCTTCAGTAAGCAGGCGGAACGCTTCCTTCACTGACATCTTGCGCTGTTTCTTCTTTTCCTGGCCCATGCCGGCGAACATGCTGCGCAGCTGCTCGGTCATTTCCTCCATGCCCGGAGGCGCCATGATTTCCATTTGCGGCAAAGTCTGGGCCACTTCAATCTCGATCTGCATATCGTCGATCTTGCCTTCGCGCAGCCGCTTGCGGAACACCTGCCGCGCGCTGTTCTCTTCGCGATCAGGCTGGCCTTGGGCGTCGCGGGGCGGCGGCACAAGCGCGTCGAGAATGCGGTCTTCGGCGGCGTCTTCAGCCAGCGTACGCACGCGCCGCATGGCCACTTCGCGGGTGAGCTTCACCGAAGCATCGACCAGATCACGAATGATGGTCTCGACGTCGCGCCCGACATAGCCCACTTCGGTGAACTTGGTGGCTTCCACCTTGATGAACGGCGCGTTGGCCAGTTTGGCCAGGCGGCGCGCGATCTCGGTTTTGCCCACGCCGGTGGGGCCGATCATGAGGATGTTCTTGGGAACGATCTCGTGGCGCAATGGCTCGGGAACCTGCTGTCGGCGCCAGCGATTGCGCAGCGCGACGGCAACGGAGCGTTTGGCGCGATTCTGCCCGACGATGTGCTTGTCGAGCTCGGAGACGATTTCTCCGGGAGTCATATTCAGGGCGGACATGGCAGTGGCAGTTTGGGCGTGTGGCGAAACCTGAGGTTTACAGGTTTTCGACAACGTGGTTTTGATTGGTGTAGATGCACAGGTCGCCGGCAATGGCCAACGATTTGCGCACAACATCTTCCGGAGACATCTCGGTGTTGCGCAGTAGCGCAAGCGCCGCCGACTGGGCATACGCGCCCCCCGAGCCGATGGCAGCGATGCCTTCTTCGGGTTCGAGTACGTCGCCGTTGCCGGTGAGCACGAGCGTGTGGTCTTTATCGGCCACGATCAGCATGGCTTCAAGGCGGCGTAAAACGCGGTCGGTACGCCAGTCTTTGGTGAGTTCGACCGCAGAACGCATGAGGTTGCCTTGGTGCTTTTCGAGCTTGGCTTCGAAACGTTCCTGCAGTGTGAAGGCGTCGGCGGTGGCACCGGCGAAGCCCGCCAGAATTCTGTCGTTGTAGAGCTTGCGGATCTTGCGAGCCGTACCCTTGATGACGATGTTGCCGAGCGTGACCTGACCGTCGCCGCCGATGGCGACCTGGTCGCCGCGGCGGACGCACAGAATGGTGGTTGCGTGAAATTGTTCCATGGAATCTTCCTGTTGAAGTGTTCACATGGGGATGGTCGCGCGGCTTTTCAAGGTGTGCCGAAGACGGCTGGCGCGCGGCGGCTGGAGACGCCGCTAGAAGACGATAAGCCCCGTACGCACGCAGTGGGCGGTACGGGGCGCACTGCGGATTTAGTCGCCGTACAGCTTCTGGCGCATTTCTCGGCGCTCCTGCGCTTCGAGCGACAGGGTGGCGGTGGGGCGGGCCAACAGACGGGCGATGCCGATGGGCTCGCCGGTTTCTTCGCACCAGCCGTATTCGCCGGTGTCGATGCTGTTGATGGCCTGTTGCACCTTCTTGAGCAGCTTGCGTTCGCGGTCGCGAGTGCGCAGTTCTAACGCGTGCTCTTCTTCGATGGTGGCGCGGTCGGCCGGATCGGGCACAAACTGCGTTTCACGCAGGTTTTCAGTGGTGGCGCCCGCATTATTGAGGATCTCGGTTTCGAGTTCCTTTAGCCGGTTGCGGAAGAAGGCGAGTTGAACCGCATTCATGTAGTCGGTCTCGGGCATTGCCAGGAGCTGTTCTTCCGTAGGCAGTTGTTCCGGACTCATGACATTGGCTGTTTTGCTAACCATGGTGCATCCTCTTTCTTCTATTGTGTACCTGGCGGGCCGCAGGCCGTGCGTCGTGCACGCGCCTGCTGACTTAGACCAGGCATTGTTCAAGACCCCGCTTGAATATTTCCTGGGGCAGTTTACGACCTATGAATACCATCTTGGTATTAGGCTTTTCACCTGAGAGCCACGGTTTCCCGGGTTCGGCCCCCATCATCATGTGTACGCCCTGAAAAAGCATGCGACGGTTGATGCCCTTGAGGTACAGAATGCCCTTGTAGCGCAACAAGTCGGGCCCGTAGACCTGAACGATGCCGCCCAAGAATTCTTCGAGCCGTTCGGGGTCAAACGCCTTGTTGGAGCGAAATACAAAGGCGCCGACTTCATCTTGGTGGGCGTGGTGATGATGGTGATGATGGTGATGATGGCCGTGTTCGGGGTGATCGCAATGTTCGCCGCACTCATCGTCGTGATGGTGATGATCGTGCGCGGCGTCGGGATGTTCCTGGGCCAGAAACTCGGGGTCGATGTCGAGTATCGTATTTAGATTAAACCCGCTGATATCGAGTAAAGCGGCGATGTCGGTTTCGCCGAAATGCACGGGTGTGATCGAGGCGCGCGGGTTGATGCGCAGTAGCCGTGCGCGCAGGGCCTGGTATTCCTCTTCACTGACCAGATCCTTCTTTGAAACCAGGATGCGATCAGCGAACCCGGCTTGCTTCTGCGCTTCGTCTTGCTGGTCGAGCGTTTCCATGCCGTGTTTGGCATCGACCACCGTAATGACCGCGTCGAGGCGGTAATACTCGGCGATCTCGTCGTCCATGAAGAAGGTCTGGCACACAGGGCCAGGGTTGGCCA
>CAZPYF010000158.1:0-5810 GCA_964590015.1 uncultured Burkholderiaceae bacterium | reverse complement strand
CGCACGGGCCGAAGGCCCGAGGGATTTTAAGTCCCTTGCGTCTGCCAATTCCGCCACTCCGGCACGCGTACGTCCGTGAAGATTATAACACCGCGACGCGCTGCGCGCGCGGCGGGCGCCTTCGCGTCCGATGTGCGTACGACTTGCAGGTATCTGCGCTGAGAGAGAAACCAGATCCATATCCGGGCCGAGGCAGCGTCCCTGTTGTATCTGGTCTTTACTTCCTGCAGAGTCACTGGTAGAGTTAGGGTTGCGCTATTGGGTAGCGTCAGAATCCTTCTCTCAAGCCTCTGTGGGTGTTAGGAACTGGACCGCCCGCCCAAGAACGCCCAATTCCTTGAGAGAGGAGGATTCCGCAATGGAAGACAAGGAGCTTACCTGCAGAGACTGCGGACGGAAGTTCACCTTCACCGCCGGAGAGCAGCAATTCTTTGCCGAACGCGGCTTCACCAACGAGCCCAGCCGGTGCCCTGAGTGCCGCACCGCGAGACGCTCGGCCCAGCGCGAGAGCGGACGCGGTCGCGGCCAGCAGCAGATGTACCCGGCGGTGTGCTCGGCATGCGGACGTCCCTGCGAGGTGCCGTTCCAGCCGAGAAACGACCGGCCGGTATACAGCAGCGAGTGTTTCGGCCAGCAGAGACGATGACCGCCCGGTAGGCGGTAACCAGGGGCCCGGCCGCTACGGCCGGGCGACCCCTCATGCGTCTGCTGCTTATCGTCCTGGTCGTGCTTACTGCTATCACGCAATACCCGCTATGGTGGGGCAAGGGCGGATGGCAGCGCGTGCGCGAGCTCGAAACACGGTTGCAGACGCAGCAGGAGACCATAGAGGCGCTCACGGCGCGTAATAATGCGCTCGCTGCGGAAGTACAAGACCTTACCGCCGGCACTGACGCCATCGAAGAGCGCGCGCGTACCGAGATGGGGCTGGTTCACGAAGACGAGATTTTCGTGCACTTGCTCTCGAAGACGCCTCCACAGCAAACACCTTAGTCGGCGTTCAGGCCCGCAGCGACCTTTTAGGAACAACAGCCGGGGCAATCCTCCGGGTCGATCAGTGAGGGCTCCGGCGGCGCCGCCGGCTCACCCTGTTCCGGATTCGTATTCCCATTTCCTTCTGCCTGTTGATCGGCCCGCGGTGCCGGCGGGGCGCCTGTGCCTGCGCCTGTGCCTGCGCCAGGGGTCGTGCCTGGGTCTGGGCCGGCGGCCGGGCCCGAACCTGAGCCCACGGGTGCCCCAGGCGTAAAGGGTGGCACGGTACCACTACTTTCGGAGCCGCCGGGCGGTACAGAGGCGTGTGGTTCGCGCAGACACCACAGCCCGACGCAAGGCGGCCGTTCGCCCAGAGCCGGTGCGCCGGCGCTGGGCGTTTCGTCGCTGTCGGGGGCGGTATCCGTTTCCGAGCCGGAATCGTCAGGGCCATGGCGAGTGACGCGGCCATGTGAGGGCAGAGGCTGCTCGGCCGCATGAGACTGCATGACAAGCGCTACTTCTCGATGTATCGGCACATACCCGCCGCGCAGCATAGCGAGGGAACCGTAGCGTGAATCAGCGGGGGCCAACTGCCGCATCAGGTTGCCCACACCCGGCAGCAGGGGCTCGTGCAGCCACGTGAGATGCAGCACCAAGGTGTTGGCTTCAAGCGTGTTCTGCCCCGACTGCGGCCCGCGACCTTCCGGCCAGCCTTGTGTCACGCGCCTTTGGTGTTGCTCGTGCAGGTAGTCGTTGTCGATGACGAGCTCGCCGGCACGTCTGGTGAGTTCGGGGTCCGTCGAAGCAAAGTCGTGAAATGCAGCCGGCGACGGAGACACGATGTCGATACGCCAGGCTGGAAGATGTGTGGCGGCGGTGCGCCGTTGCATTGACCGCTGCAGGCGAGCCTGACTGACCTCGGTGGAAGGGCCGGCATACATTGGCAACAGTGCCCGGGCGAAGGCGTGGTCGATGGCCACCGGGTCGGCCTGCTGCGTGATGCCGGCACGAGCCGCCTGGGTTAAGGCCAGGCTGACGGCCTGCCGGGCAAAGTACCAGTGTATGGCTTCAATGCTGCCAAACCCGAGCAATAACACCGGCACGGCGGCAAGCAGGAATTCCACCGTGCCCTGGCCCCGGCAGCTGTGTCGACCACGGCTCCGCCATCGCCAGGGCAAGCCGGCCTGCGGGGTGTAATGGGGTGAGGTGCTGAGCGCCATGCCGGCAGTCTGTCGCCCACCGGCCGAACTGTAAATTGTGGAGAGTGCGCATGCCGGACGACGCTACACCCGGCATGCCGGTGCAACGCTAGTGCAAGGTGCGCGAGCCGCTGTCGTCGAGGTTCTCGACAAAAAGTGCCGCGCAGTCGACGGCGTCAAACTCATAGGGTTTGCCGCAGAAATTGCATGACACCGATACCTCGCCGCGTTCTTCCAGCAAGGATTCAATTTCCTCGCGTCCCAACATGCGCAGCATGTTGCCCACGCGAGCGCGCGAGCACGGACAGTGCCACTCCACTGTTTGTTGTTCGAGCTCGATGAGTGTTTCCTGCCAGAACAGCCGGTGTATGACGGTGTCGATCTCGGCCTCGAGCAGTTCCGTGTTGCCCAGTGTGGTGGCCAACTGGGTGACGCGGTTCCATGATTCCGCACGCGCTTCCGCGGCGCTTTCGGGTGGAGCGTCGTCGGGGCTGGGGGAAGCATCGTGGGTGGTGCCGCCCGCGTCGGGCAAGCGCTGCAGCAGCAGGCCGGCCACCCGCGTGTCGTCGGCCGCGAGCCATAGGCGGGTGTCGAGCTGCTCGGAGTTGCGCATGTACGCTTCAAGCACTTCGGCCACCGTATCGCCTTCCATGGGCACGATTCCCTGGTAGGGCTTCATGTCGGTGCCGGCGCCCGGGTCAAGCAGCACGGTGAACCGCCCGCCGCCGTTCGCATTCAAAAGCGATTGCAGCGTACCGCCGTTAGGCACCAGTTCCGGGTCACGTAGAGTAACGGTGGCACGGAATGTGAGCTCAGAGGTGCATTCAACCACGATCAGCGAAACGGGGCCGTCGCCTTGCAACTGAAGCACGATCGAGCCTTCGAACTTGATATTGGTGGCCAGCAATATGGCTGCGGCCGTAAGCTCACCCAGAAGGCTGCGTATGCAGGCGGGGTAAGTCTGATGCGCCAGCCCGGTTTGCCAAGCGGAGTCCAGCCGCACGGCCTGAATGCGTGCGCTGTTGTCGGACATCAGGTATTTCTTGAAGGTATCTGCCATCTGGGCATTTTAGCCGATCAGTCAGTGGCAGTTTCACCCCTGGCCAAAGCCAGCATGCTGCGTTGTTGTTCTCGGGCTCTGAGTACGTGGCGGCGTACCTGCCCGTCAGACGTGAGCGGCAAACGCTCAACGATTTCGAGTTCTTGAGGAATTTGCCATGCGGCCATGCGTTGGCGTACGTGCGCCTGCAGCGCGGGTACCAGTTCAGACGGTTTCGCAGAGCGCGAATCGTCGTTGAGCACCACGAAGGCCTTGATGGCATTGCCGCGCGCACCTTGGGGCTTGGGTACCACGGCCGCATTCGCCACGGCGGGATGCAGCTTCAGGCAGTCTTCAATTTCGAGTGGACTGATGCGGTATTCGCCGGCACGGAACACGTCGTCGCTGCGCCCGACAAACCAGCAATAGCCGCCTTCGTCGATCGAGGCCATATCGCCGGTGAGAAACCAGCCGTCGAGGTACCGCGACTGGGTGAGCGAGTCGTTGCGCCAGTATGAGAGGAACAGGCAGGGGTCGGGGTGGCCGTGCGCATCGCGAGCGTGTACGGCCAGCTGCCCGACCGAGCCGGGCCGTTGAGGTTGCCCTTGCCCGTCGAGCAAGCCGATGCGGTGCCCCGGCATTGGCCGGCCCAGGCTGCCCCTGCGCAAGGGCCATTTGTTGCCGCTGTCGCCGATGAGACCGGGCGCCTCGGTGAGCCCGTACAGCGCATTGGGCTCCGTTCCCAGGTGTTCGGTAGCCCAATCGTACAAGTGTGTCGGTAGCGTTTCGCCGAGCACCGCCATCGCGCGTAGCGATAGCCCTTCCGTGGAAGACTCCTGGGCCGCGGCTTCGCGCATGAGCGAAACGTCGCTGGGCAGCAGTAACGTATTGGTGATGCCCTGGCGCCGAAGCAGGTCGAGTGCGTCGGCGCCTTGTGCGGGCTGCCGGGTCGTGATTAAGGGTCGGCCAAAGTACATGACCGCTAGCAAGCCATGTAACAGGCCCGGTGCCGTAGACCAGTCGATGGGGCTCCAGAAGAGGTCGTTCGGCCGGGGGTACCAATTCTGCGACGCAACGAAGGCCGGCAAGATGCCAATGAGCACGCGGTGCGCGTGAAGCACGCCCTTGGGCATGCCGGTGGTGCCTGCCGTGTAGAGCAGAATCGCCGGGTCATCGGCTAAGGTGGTGGCCGGCTCGAAATGCGTGGTCTCGCGAGCGAGGAGAGTACGCCACGCAAGCGTGTCGTCGTTCTGAAACTCCAGGCCGATGAGCTGTTGCACGCAGGTGCACTGGCGCATGACGTGCGTGAGCTCGGGCGCGGCCGTGGCGTCGGCGATGATGATGCGGGTTTCGGCGTCGCGCAGACGCAGGGTGAGGCCGTCTTGGCCCAGGTGCGGCGAAAGGGGCACCAGCACCGCCCCTGTACTCCATATCGCCAGGCTGGCGGCAATGGCCTCGGGCCGTTGCGGCATGATCACCGCTACCCGGTCACCTTTGCCCACACCCATTTTGCGCAGGCCATTGGCCAGGCGATTCGACAGATCGGCAAGCTGCCCGTATGACCAGTCGGTGCCCACTCCGTGTGCGTCGATGTGGTGCATGGCAAGACGGCGGCCTTCCATGACGTTTCCTGACCAGCGTTGCAGGCAGACCTGGGCGATATTGAACTGGAGTGGAACCAGCCACCTATAAGACGAATAAAGAAGCGGATATTGGTCGCTCATCGAACGCATCACCTCGGGAGTGGACAGGAATGGCAACTCATCGAAAGCATGGCCGACTTCCGCGTTCTGCGCAATACCCGGCTTAAGGCGACGCCCGGGGCGCCGGGGCGTTTTGCCTGTCGGGGACTAGCGGCGCCGCTTGGCCGGCCGTGCGGCGCGCGGCGCGTCGACCAGCCGTGTGCCGAGCAGGCGATCGTGCAGGAACTGACCGTCACGATCGAACCAAGTCCAGATGAAGATGGTGAACGGTGCGAACACGATGAGCAGATCGGTGGAGGCGTACCCGGTGGCCCGTGAAGAGGCTTGCACCAGCAGGGCGGCAAGCAGCGGTAGGGGCCACATCAACAGATAGCGCAATAACAGCCGGCCCATCGAGGGCCGTGTGCCGTCGCGATCAATAAGGCGGATATCCCAGGTCTTCATGGGCAGCGTCTGCCCACCACGCCAGCACAGCAGGAAGTAGATGCCGATGGCAATGAACAACAATAGCTGCCGCGCATGGCGGAACATCAGCGCATTGTGGCTTTCAGTCAGCGTGTCGAACAGGTAACCCGCCGCGAACACGATGCCGAACAGCAACACGCCCTCATACATCATGCTGGCAAACCGGCGCAGGCGTGTGGGGGTCGAGTAGGGTGCGGATACGGCGGAGGACATGGGGCGTGACGCTAGGGGTTCAAAGAGGCGTCATTATCCATGATCCGCAGTGGCCGGTGGAAGCGGGCCTCTCGCAAACAGGGGTCGCGCCCATGAAAAAGCCGCCTATGCAGGCGGCCGACAATGTACTGCTGGCGAGGTGCTTAGTGAGCAGCGCTCGTGCTACGCACCGAACCTTCCACGCGAGCGTAGCCAAACAACCCAGCGATCTTGGCCATG
>CAZPYF010000157.1:0-5832 GCA_964590015.1 uncultured Burkholderiaceae bacterium | reverse complement strand
GTGCTTCCGCTGTTTGGCTAGCCACCTGTCCCAGGTTTTCGCCGGTGATCAGCAGTTTATCCATTCGGATTGGCTTTGTATTCTTCGGGCGTAAGGGTACGCATGGAAAGTGCGTGGATTTCTGCCTTCATGCGTTCGCCCAACGAGGCGTAAACCAGTTGATGGCGGGCGATGCGTCGCTTGCCTTCAAAAGCGGGGCTGACGATAACGGCCTCGAAGTGCGAACCGTCGCCCACAACTTCGATGTGTTCACAGGGAAGGTTGTCGGCGATGTATTGACGCACTTGTTCGGGGGTAGGCAGCATGGTGAAGATTCCTAGTTTCGCAGTTTGTAGCCAGAGGCCAGTAATCGTAGTGTGCACAGGCACAGTACGGCGAATACGCCCGCGACGACTGCCAGGCTACGCCAAGGCGACACATCGGATACCGCAAAGAACCCGTAGCGGAAGCCGTCGATGGTGTAGAAAATGGGGTTCCAGTACGACACTTTTTGCCAGAAGGGCGGCAGGCTGTGTATGGAATAGAACACACCCGACAGAAACGTGGCGGGCATGATCAGAAAGTTCTGGAAGGCCGCCAGCTGGTCGAATTTTTCAGACCACAGCCCGGCGACGATACCCAGATTACCCATCACTCCGCACGACAGCACCGCAAACGTGATGAGCCATCCAAGGTTGTGGATCGGCAGGCCCACGAAGAACAGGGCCACCAGCCACACGCCCACGCCGCACGTCAGGCCACGAGCTACCGAGGCCAGCAGATAGGCGCCATAGATCTCCAGGTGCGATAGCGGCGGCAGCAAGATAAACACGAGATTGCCCGTGATGCGGCTCTGTATCAGCGACGACGACGGGTTGGCGAACGAGTTCTGCAGCATGCTCATCATCATGAGCCCGGGAATCAGGAAGGAGGTGTAGGGCACGGTGCCGTATACCTGTACCCGGTCTTCCAGTACGTGCGCAAAGATCAGCAGATAGAGCAGTGCCGTAAGCACCGGTGCGGCGATGGTCTGGAACCCCACCTTCCAGAAGCGCTGCAGTTCCTTTCGAAGCAGGGTGGGAAAGCCCGAGCCCATATCGGCGCGGCGCTGGCGTATGGGTGCGCTCATGCCAGCTCCTCGATGGTTCCGCTACCGTGCATGAACCGTACGAAGGCGTCTTCCAGGTCGTCGCCGCCCACCTGCGCAAGTAATGCCTCGGTGGTGTCGAGCGCGATGAGCCGGCCCTGCTTGAGCATGGCGATGCGGCCGCAAAGCGCTTCGGCCTCTTCCAAGTAATGCGTGGTGAGCAATATGGTGTGGCCGTCTTTATTGAGGCGCGAGATGAACTCCCACAGCGTGCGCCGCAAATCGACGTCGACACCGGCCGTGGGTTCGTCAAGAATGATGACGGGCGGCCGGTGCACCAGCGCCTGCGCCACCAGAACACGGCGCTTCATGCCGCCCGATAGCGCGCGCATGTTGGTGTCGGATTTGTCGCTAAGCCCCAGGTTGGCCAGAATCTCATCGATCCAGTCGTCGTTGTTGCGCAGCCCAAAATAGCCCGATTGCAGGCGCAGCGTTTCACGTACCGTGAAGAAGGGGTCGTAGACGATCTCTTGGGGCACGACGCCCAGCGACTGACGAGCGTCGCGAAAGTGGCTGACCACGTCGTAGCCACAGACTTGGGCGGTGCCGTGCGAAGCACGGGCCAGACCCGCCAGAATCGAGATGAGGGTGGTCTTGCCTGCGCCATTGGGGCCGAGCAAGCCGAAGAACTCACCATGCTCGACGGTGAAACTGACGTTATCGAGGGCCTGAAAGCCCCGCTTACGCGGCCGAGCCGCCAGAATCTCAGAGATTCGGCGGCTTCGGGGGGTATAGATTTTTGAGATGTTTTCTAGCTTGAGCGCAGTCATGTTGGCCAGGAAGCCCGTGATGGACCAAGCCAATCATTATAAGCGTTCGGAATTTTGCCGGCCGAGCCGCGCTTACTTCAGGTTGCTTTGGTTCAGGGCCTTGATCAGACCGTCGATGCCCGACTGCTGGATCTGCTGTGCAAACTGATTGCGGTAGTTCTGAATCAGCCAGATGTTCTCGATGTTGATGTCGTACACCTTCCAGCCTTCCGGTGTCTTCTCGAGCCGGTAGTCGACCCCGACGGCCGGGCCGTTGCTGCGCGTGACAAGCGAGCGCACCACGACGTCGTCGGCATTGGCGTCGCCGCGGAAGGGCTGGATGTCGATGCGTGAGACATCGTCGACATTGGCCAGCGCACCGCTGTACGTGCGAATCAACGTGCCCTTGAAGGCCTCGACCAGCGCCTGTTGCTGCTGCGGGTTGGCTTGCCTCCAGTGGCGGCCGGCGGCCAGACGGGTGGTTTTCTCGAAGTTCACATAAGGAAGAATCAGCTGATCAACAAGCTGGTTGATGCGCTTAAGGTCGCCGCTTTTGGCCGCTTCGTCTTTCTTGACGGCCTGCAAGGCGTTGTCGGCCACCGCCTGCACGAAGTCATTCGGCGCGCCCTTGGCGTCGATGGCCGCCTGGGCATGGGCGCTGACGCTGATCATCAAGGCGGAAATCGCCAGGCCAGCGGCTGCGATGAGCCGCTTGGCCGTACCTGACAGCGAAGAAAGGGTGTTCGGGTAGTGCATGGATGTCCTTGTATGTTCCGGTGAACGGGTATGCCGCAGGTTTCGTGCCGGCTTCAGCGCGCGGCCTCTTGTGCACCGTTGTCGGAATAGTCGGGCAGTTCATCGTCGGAATAATCGGGTACCGCGCTGCCATCGCCCTTGCGCTGATTCACCAAGGCGTCGCGCTGCTGCAGATAGGCGTCGCGAATAAAGCTGTAACGATCAAGCGCCGTGCGGTTGACCATTTCGTCGGCATCGAGCAGGCTTTCGCGCTTGTCGACGGCGTACGTGCCCAGTATGACGTTGCGTACGGGTACGTTGTCGATAGCCATGACGGGGGTGAGCGGCGAGATATCAGCAGCGAACCCCCCCAGCGAAGCCGTGCCGTCACGCAAGGTGCTGGAACCCAGGAAGGGCAACACGATGTACGGACCCGTGCCCAGGCCCCAAACGCCCAAGGTGGTGCCCAGATCGTTCTTGATTCTGTAGGCGCCGTTCATGGTGGCCACGTCGATACACCCGCCCAGACCCATGGTGGAGTTGAACATCACACGGCCCAGCGTATTGAAGAAATCGTGGCCACGTGCCTGAAGCAGGCTGTTGAAGGCCGACCACACATCTTCGACGTTGCCGAAGATGTTGCCGACACAGGAGCGCAACGGTGCAGGCGTGAGATCACGGTACGCGTAGGCAATGGGCTTGAATACGGCGCCATCGACGGCGTCGTTGAAGGCGAACGTGCCGCGGTTCAGGCGTTCGAGCGGATCGCGCGGGCTGGGCGACTCAACGGTGGCACAGCCGGTCAGGGCAAGAGCCGCAACGACTACGCCGAGACGGAGTCGAGGGGAGGTAAAACGCGCGTTATTTTTCATTGTTGATCCTGGCTGCCGGCCGAGCTGTAGAGAAATTTGCTGATAAGTTCTTCCAGCACCACGGCGCTTTGTGTGTATTGAACGGTGCTTCCTTGCGCGAGCATTTTATCTTCACCGCCCGGAGTTATGCCGATGTATTGTTCGCCCAACAGGCCCGAGGTCAGAATCGAGATCGAGGAATCGGTGGGAAACTCATAGCGCGATTCGAGGTCGAGGGTCACCACGGCCTGGAATCGCTCGTTGTCGAAACCGATGCCCGACACCCGCCCGACCACGACGCCGCTGCTTTTCACCGGAGCGCGCACTTTGAGCCCGCCCAGATTGTCGAAGTGGGCCTGCACCTCATAGGTGGGAGCGAATGAGAAGGTGCTCATGTTGCCGGCGCGTAGCGCCAGGAAGATCAACGCAGCGGCCCCCAGCAAGACGAAGAGCCCTACCCAGAAGTCGGTTTTGTCACGAGTCATAGTGTGTATCCATCAAATCAATTGCCGAACATCAGGGCCGTCATAATGAAATCCAGCCCAAGCACCAGCAGCGAGCTGTGAACGACGGTTCGGGTGGTGGCTCTCGAGACGCCTTCGGGTGTGGCGCGGGCGGTAAAACCGGCATGCAGGGCGACCAGTGTCACGGCAATGCCGAAGACCACGCTTTTCACGAAACCGTTCACGACATCATTCACGACGTCGACCCCTTCCTGCATTTGTGACCAGAACGCTCCCGGGTCAATGCCGATGAGCAATACGCCGACCACCCAGCCACCGATGATGCCGACCATCGAGAAAACCGCTGCCAGCACCGGCATGGCGATGACCCCGCCCCAGAAACGGGGCACGAGCACGCGGCGTATCGGATCGACGGCCATGACTTCCATGGCGGCGAGCTGTTCGCCTGCCTTCATCAGGCCGATCTCGGCCGTAAGCGATGTGCCGGCGCGGCCCGCGAAGAGCAGGGCGGTGACCACCGGGCCCAGTTCGCGCGTGAGCGACAGCGCCACCAGCAGCCCCAGGGCCTCTTCGGAACCGTAGCGGCTAAGGGTGTAGTACCCCTGCAGCCCGAGCACGAAGCCCACAAACAGGCCCGATACGGCGATGATCAGCAAGGAGTAATTGCCGATGAAATGCACTTGTTGGGAAACGAGGCGCGGGCGGCGCAGCGCCGCACCGCTGCGAGCGAGCAGTGTGCCGGCGAGCCGCATGAACGCGCCCAGACCGGTCACGCTCTTGCGAACGCGAGCACCCAAGGCGGCGATAGCTTGGAAGGGTTTGATCATGGCCGACGCCCCGAACGTTGCTCGAGCCACTGGGTGTAGCCCGCCGAAACCGGGTAGTGGAACGCGATGGGGCCGTCGGGCTGCGCATCGAGGAACTGCCGTACATACGGGTCGGCCGAGCCGGCGAGCGCCTCGGGCGTGCCTTCGGCAATGAGTTTGCCTTGGCCCACCATGTAGACCCGGTCGGCGATGCTGAAGGATTCCTTCACGTCGTGAGTGATCAGTACCGAGGCGCAGCCGAGTTTGTCGGTAAGGTCGCGAATCAGGCGGGCCGTGATGCCGAGCGAGATCGGATCAAGCCCCGCAAAAGGTTCGTCGTACAGAATGAGTTCAGGTTCGAGCACAATGGCGCGAGCTAACGCTACGCGCCGCGCCATGCCGCCGGAAATTTCCGAGATGCGCAGGTGAGCGGCGGCCTTCAGCCCCACGGCATCCAGCTTTTCGAGCACCCGTTCCTGCAATTGGCTTTCGGAAATATGCGTGTGTTCGCGCAACGGAAACGCAACGTTCTCGAAGACATTCAGGTCGGTGAACAAGGCACCTTGCTGGAACAACACACCCATGCGCTGGCGCAGCCGGCGCAAGGCCTCGCCCGAGAGCTGAGCGATGTCTTGCCCGAACACGGTCACGCGGCCCTGCTGGGCCACGATCTGGGCCGTGGCGGCGCGCAACAGCGTTGTCTTGCCCGAGCCGGAGCCGCCCATCAGTGCGACAACTTGTCCTTTGAGGGCCTCGATGCTGATGCCGCTCAGCACGGTGAAATCGCCGTAGCCGAGCGAAACGTCAGAGAACTGCAGAATGGTGTCCGGGGAAGGGGCAGCGGTCATGGCGTCGTCTGTGGTCACCGCGACATTGTATCGTGCCTCACCACGTCTCAAATGTGAGGCGTGAGCGAGCCGTGGCCCGCCGAGCCCCGCCCGGCTCAACGCGGTAGCGTACTGGCTCCTGTCAGGAACTCGTCCACCGCCCGGGCACACTGGCGGCCCTCGCGTATGGCCCATACCACCAGCGACTGCCCGCGCCGCATATCGCCTGCGGCGAACACATTGCCCTCGCCACATCGGTAGTTCTGCGTGTCGG
>CAZPYF010000156.1:1800-5883 GCA_964590015.1 uncultured Burkholderiaceae bacterium | reverse complement strand
CCTTACCAAGGGAGTGCTCTACCACTGAGCCACATGGGCAAGGGGGCGAATTCTGGCGGAAATTGTGCTGTGGGTCAAGCGGCCGGCCTATCTCGAGTTAACGGAAATAGGCCGGCGGGTACGAATCGAATTACAACCCGATCCTTCGACTCACGTAGAAAGAATGGTCACCAGGGCGACAGCAGAATCGCCTGCCAGCTGGCCGCCATTATTCTCAGCGAGCCCTACTTTCGCGCCAGGGCGCTGACGCGCACCGGCCTGACCACGCAGCTGCCACGTGAGCTCGACGATCTGCGCCGCGCCCGTAGCACCCAAGGGGTGACCACGGCTCAGCAACCCACCACTTGGGTTTACCGAAATACGGCCACCAATGTCGGTGTCACCCGCCCGAATGAGCGCCGGGGCTTCGCCTGCTGCACAGAACCCCAGGTTTTCGTAATGGATAAGTTCGGCCGGCGCCGATGCGTCATGCAGTTCAGCAACATGAATGTCGTCTGGCCCGATACCCGACTGCTCGTAGGCTAGTTTCCCCGCACGCGCGGCCACAACTTCCGAACCACCGGGAATCGCGGAAACGACACTGCTGGCCCGCATATAGACCGGCTTGGTTTCCAGCTTACGGGCATAGCTTTCGCTGCAGAGGAAAATAGCAGCGGCGCCGTCGCCGATCGACGAGCACATGAATAATGTGAGGGGATCACTGATCATCCGGCTATTCAGGACTTCGTCGACCGTCGTTTCATTCCGGAATTGAGCGAACGGGTTCAATGAAGCGGCGCGTCGGCTCTTAACGACGACCCGCGCAAAATCGCTCGATTCGGCACCACATTCTTCCATCCATTTGCGCGCCTTTGCGGCATACATGTCCATGAAGATCGAGCCTGAACCCTTGCCTACTCCTTCTGGCACAGGCTCTTCGATATCGACCGCACCGGCAAACGCCTGAAACGATACTGCCTTATCTTCATGCGATAGCTTCTCTGCCCCTACGACCAACGCTGTCTCATGCTGACCGGAGGCAATGGCCGTCCATGCAAGATGAAGTGCACTGCTGCTAGAAGCACAGGCGTTCTCAACGTTGAACATAGGCTTACCCGCAAGCCCAGTATTGCGTAACGCCGCCTGCGCACGAATCATTTCCTGACCATTCACTACACCGGCTGCCGCGTTTCCAAAATAAACAGCGCCAACGTCGTCAGCCGTCACACCCGCATCGGTCAGCGCCGCTTTAACAGCCTCTTCGCACAATGATTTGATGTTGCGATCAAGAAATTTTCCGAATGGGGTCATCCCCACGCCACTAATTACCACTTTACTCACGTAGTGACTCCTATATGAATCTGATATGCCGCGCTGACTTAAAAGCTAGGGCTCGATAATGAACGCCCGCCGCATACATAAAGGGTCTGGCCCGTAATATAGGACGCGTGCTCTTGTGCAAAGAAAACAGCGGCCTGCGCAACGTCGGCGGGATCCCCGACACGTCGTGCAGGTACCGTTTTGGCCAGTTTTTCACGAGCTTCGTCGCTATAGCTCTGAAGCAGAGGGGTATCGATAATGCCCGGAGCAATGGCGTTGACGGTGATGCCGTCTTTAGCCAGCTCAATGGCAAGGCTGCGCGTCAGGCTGACTACGCCCCCTTTCGAGGCGGAATAATTGGTTTGCCCGAAACCGCCCAGCCAGGCTCGCGATGAAATATTGATAATGCGCCCATAACCGGCGGATATCATGTCTTGAACGACTTCTTTGCAGCATAGAAACTGAGATTTCAGGTTAACGTCAATAACCAGATCCCAGTTCTCTTCCGACATATTGACTAGTCTGCTATCGCGCGATATTCCGACGTTGTTGACTAAAATGCCAACCGGCCCCACCTGCTCCCTGAAGTGCTCGAATGCCTTCTTCACTTGCGAAGCCTCGGTTACATCGGCGACCGCAGTGAAAAGACGTTGATTGTGCCCACCTAGTTGCTTCTGCGCCTCTGCCAGCGCGTCGGCATTATGGTCCAAGATGCCCACGTCGTGGCCGTCACGCAAAAAATGCGCGCTGATCTCGAGCCCGATGCCACTTGCTCCACCTGTCACAACTACAAACCGCTTACCAGCCACCGTTATCTCCCGTTGAAACCAATATACGAGAGCTTAGAAACTGACCTGGTGACGGTCAAACGACATTTAACTCGCATGCATCAACTAAAAGTTAAGCCACAGAGTGCGGATGTCCGATTGCAGCTGCTTGCGCAACACTTAGCCCGCCCGCCGGGGGTACAGAGGGGCGTCAAAACTTATTGTTGATGAGCTTTGAGGCGCTAATGCACAGCCTCTAACGGCGCACTTACAGGCCGCACCTCGCAGGCCTCCATCATCCGCACCAGTATCTTGTACGTATCCACCTCGAACACTGGCCGCGCGCGCTCGATCAACGCCGCCGCGTGCTCGGCGCGCTCCACGCTGCCGTAATAGCACCAGTTCTCCACCACATGCAGGGCTTCGCCCTCGGCAATGAGCACCGGGCCGTCATACGGCCACGATTCCACTTTAAGCGAAGCCAGCGCCGCCTCCAGGCGTTCCCGGTGTGATTCGGCCGCCTCGATGCCCAGGCACGCGCCCTCACACTTTTTGACCTGATGGTTGAAGCAGCGCCCCGTGGCGGGCTTCTCGATGCCCACTACGGGCGGGCACAGACGGTGTTCCGAGCACAGTGCACGCAGGCGATCCATCGCCGCGCGCCGGCTGCGAAAGAAGCCGTACAAGTGGCCTGAGGGAGGAAAGCCGATGTCGGCCGCACGAACGAGCTTCAGCCGGCTATCGCCCAGTAAGTCGGTGTCGAGTTGCCACGTGCACAGTTCGCGGTTACGGCGCAGCAGACGGTTGTGAGTAGGCTGTAGGGCTTTGATGAGCCGCGCTTCCTCGAGCAACGCCGCCAGCTCACCCGCTGTGGTCACGTGGTCGATGCGCCGCACCTGCTGGCTGAGGCTGAGCTCGCGGTCATTGCCGTGATCAGCACTGAAGTGCGACAGCACTCGGGTGCGCAGCTTGGTGCTTTTTCCCACATACAGCGGGATGTCGTTCTCGCCGTAGAAGAGGTAGACGCCCGGCGTGTCGGGTAGCGCGTCGACGTCGGCCGGGTCGAGAAACGGCGGCAGCGTCGCACGGCCGATGAGGGCACGCACCACCTCATCGACCTGCCCCACGGGGAACTGCTGGTGCAGCAGGTTCCAAAACTGGTGGAGCACCTGCGCATCGCCCAAGGCCCGGTGGCGGGCCGAGACGTTCAAGCCGTGGCGGGCGATAACGTGGTCGAGGCTGTGCCGACGCTCATGGGCGTACATGCGGCGCGAAAGCTTTACGGTGCACAGCACGCGCGGCCGTATGGTGACGCCCATGCGGCGAAAGGCGGCCTTGATGTGACCGTGGTCAAAACGGGCGTTGTGAGCGACAAAGATACGGCCGTCGAGGCGGTCGAACAGTTCATCGGCAATCTGTTCGAAACGCGGGGCGGACGCCACCATCTCATTCGAAATGCCGGTGAGCCGCTGAATATGTTCAGGAATGCGGGTCTCGGGCTTCACCAGCGTGGCCCACTCGCGAGTTCCAGTTTCGTCGAGCTGTATCACCGCGATCTCGGTGATCGACGCCAACTGTGTCGGGCCGCCGGTGGTTTCGATGTCGACGAAGGCCAGGCCTTCGCGTAGGAAGGAAGACGAGTTCATGGGCGGCAGCGCGCAGGCAAAGGAACTGTATATTTTAACAGTAACGTAGATGCACTGCTGTTCGCACGATGCTTAAACGCGCTGGTCTTCCGCCGCCGAGTGCGGTCAATGCTTGCCTGGAAACTTCACTCGGATCAGTCGGCGTACACCCCTGCTCCGGCCCCTGTGCCTTCACCCTTTCGACTTCATCCCACAGGTATTTACACCCAGCACCGAATACGCCGGGCAGGTCCGCACCAACCCGGTAAGCAGCGGAATGACGCCGAGCCAGCCCCACCAGCCGATGGTGCCGTTGACAGTAAGTGCAATCAGCACCACGCCTACCAATATGCGCAGTACACGATCGATGGTTCCAATATTTCGGTTCATGC
>CAZPYF010000156.1:0-1700 GCA_964590015.1 uncultured Burkholderiaceae bacterium | reverse complement strand
AGCAGCACCCCCACGAGAACCAGCGAGCCGGCACCCATCTGTACCTGGCGTTGAAGCTCAAGCGGTTGCGAATGATCAACCTGCAGCGCAAGCCCTTCATGCTTCCAGGCGTCTAGCCCGCCTTCCAGAACGTAAAGGTTATCGGGGCACTCACAGGCCCCGCGTACACACGCCGATATCAGGGCCGCATTCAACTGCGTGCGATTGCCCGAGCGGCAGTAGAAGATGACGCCGTTGGGCGCGGGAATCGGGAGGCCGCCCGCTTCGAGCGCCTCAATCGGAACAGACACCGACCCCGGAATAAACATACGGGCGCGCTCTTGCGCGCTGCGCACATCGACCAGAATGGCGCCCTGCGCCATCAGTTCCTGCGCGTTACGAGGATTCACACTTTTCATGCCACCCACCTTGGAAGTCAAGGGCAGTAGATCGATTTCAGCGTGGCAACAATTTTCGCTACGTCAGGATTCGCGATACGGTAGTACAACGTTTGTGATTCCCGCCGGTACGAAATAAGCCCTTCTTCACGCATGCGGCTCAGGTGCTGCGAAAGGGCCGATTGACTCAACGACACATGTTCGAGCATGCTGCCAACCGACATTTCGCCAACTTGAATCAATAAACACAGCACCAGCAGCCGGTTTTCGTTGCCAATAACCTTCAGCTGTGCGGCGGCTTTGCCCGCCCCTTGCTGGAGGAATTCGCGATCCTTCTCGCTGAACGACACTTCTGCCATTTAATTTACTCTTATCTAAATTAGTATAATCTAATATAAGTCTGCTGCACAATAAGGAGCCGCGCATGCCTCAGTCGCCGAAGATACACGCCTATTTCGACGAAGCCACCCATACCGTGTCGTATCTGGTGGTCGATCCTTCCACTCGAGCCGCCGCGGTTGTTGATCCGGTGCTCGATTACGAGCACTCCAGCGGCACGATTTCGGCAACATCTGCAAGGCAAATACTGGCCGATGTCAAAGAGGCCGGGCTCACGCTGCAATGGGTGCTTGAAACCCACGCGCATGCCGACCACCTCAGCGCCGCGCCCTTCCTGCAACGGGAAACCGGCGCGCGTATCGTGATCGGCGAACATATTGCGCAGGTACAGCGCATCTTTGCTGACACCTTCAATCTGAAGAACATCTCCGGCACCGGTGCAGAATTCGACAAGCTCGTACGCGACGGCGAAACGTTTCAGCTGGGTAGCCTGAAGGTTTCGGTACTGCACACCCCCGGCCATACGCCCGCCTGTATTGCTTACCGCATCGGCGACGCGGCCTTTGTCGGCGACACGCTGTTCATGCCCGACTACGGTACGGCGCGCACCGATTTCCCCGGCGGCGACGCGCGCACGTTGTACCGCTCAATACGTCGGCTGTTGGCCCTACCGCCTGCCACTCGCCTTTTCCTTTGCCACGACTACAAAGCCCCGGGCCGCGACGAGTATGCCTGGGAAACCACTGTGGCGGAACAGCTTGCACTCAATATCCATATTCACGAAGGCATATCGGAAGACGAGTTCGTAGCCATGCGCGAAGCGCGCGATGCCACACTGGCCGTACCCGCACTGTTGCTGCCTGCCGTACAGGTCAATATCCGGGCCGGCCGGCTGCCCGCGCCCGAAGACAACGGCGTGCCGTATCTGAAGATACCGCTCACGGTTAAGGAGCCAGTGCAGTGATTCGTGAGGCAAACGCGGCA
>CAZPYF010000155.1:0-5885 GCA_964590015.1 uncultured Burkholderiaceae bacterium | reverse complement strand
GGCGTTGCTGCTGGCTTGCGGTGCCAAACTTCAGGAAGACGGCGTAACTGGAACCGGTAGCGTGTATATCGTTGATCTGGATACGCGTGAAGAGGCGCAGGCGTTCGTTGATGGAGACCCCTTTACGGCCGGTGGACTGTTTGAGCGCATCGAGATCAACCGCTGGCGCAAAGCCTATCTGAATGGCGAGAGCTTTCTCTGACGCGAGTCAGTGCAGAGGAATCCATGACCGCTACCCTGGCTTACACGTATCTCGGCATTGCCATCGTGTGCGAGGTCATCGCGACCTCGGCACTTAAAGCGTCTGACGGGTTCACGCGGCTATGGCCCAGCGTGCTTACGGCCGTAGGCTATGCGGCGGCTTTCTATTGTCTGGCCATGACACTCAAAGTCATTCCCACGGGTGTGGCCTATGCCATCTGGTCAGGCATCGGCATCGTGCTGATTTCCGCGGTGGGGTGGATCGCGTTCAAGCAGACGCTCGATATCCCGGCGCTGATCGGCATGGGGCTGATCATCGCCGGGGTGGTGGTCATTAACGTGTTTTCCAACACGGTGCGGCACTGATGTGCATCACACTTCGGCTTGGGCTACGTCCTCGCGATTGCCTTCCAGCGCTGCGATAGCCGCCGCGACGCCAGCGCCATATGCCGGGTCGGCCAACGAGCAATGCTCGATATGGCGGGCCTGCACGTCTTTTGTCACACCAGCAATGGCGCGGGCGGTGTTCTCGAACAGGCGCTGTTGCTCGGCGGGCGACATCAAGCGGAACAGGTTGCCGGGTTGGCTGAAATAGTCTTCGTCAACACGGTGGTTCCAGTGATCAGCCGCGCCTTCGATCAACAGCGGCGGTTCGCGGTAGTCGGGCTGCTCGGCCCATTCGCCACGAGTGTTCGGTTGGTGAGCGATGGTGGCGCCGTGGTTGCCGTCGACCCGCATCGCGCCGTCGCGGTGGTAGCTATGGAACGGGCAGCGCGGCTGATTCACCGGAATCTGATGATGGTTCACACCCAGACGGTAGCGCTGCGCGTCGCCGTACGAGAACAGCCGCGCCTGCAGCATGCGGTCGGGTGAAAAGCCGATACCCGGTACAACGTTGGCGGGCGTGAACGCCGCCTGTTCAACTTCCGCGAAGAAGTTATCTGGGTTGCGATTCAGCTCAAGCACACCCACTTCGATCAAGGGGTAGTCGCCCTTGGGCCAGACTTTGGTGAGGTCGAACGGGTTCAGGTGATAGCTGCCGGCCTCGTGTTCAGGCATGATCTGCACGTACAGCTTCCAGCGCGGGAAGTCACCTTTCTCAATCGATTCGAACAGATCGCGCTGCGAGCTCTCGCGGTCGCGGCCCACCAGCTCCTGCGCTTCGGCGTCGGTGAAATTGCGGATGCCTTGCTCTGTGCGGAAGTGGAACTTGACCCAGAAGCGTTCGTTCTGTGCGTTGATGAAGCTGAACGTGTGGCTGCCGAACAAATGCATGTGGCGGAAGTCAGTTGGAATGCCGCGGTCGCTCATCACGATGGTGACCTGATGCAGGGCTTCGGGCAGGCCCGTCCAGAATTCCCAGTTGTTCTGGGCGCTACGCATGCCCGTACGCGGGTCACGCTTCACGGCGTGGTTCAGGTCAGGAAACTTGAGCGGGTCGCGAAAGAAGAACACCGGCGTGTTGTTCCCCACGAGATCCCAGTTGCCTTCTTCGGTGTAGAACTTCATGGCAATGCCGCGGATATCGCGTTCGGCGTCGGCTGCGCCGCGCTCGCCGGCGACGGTCGAGAAGCGCGCGAACATGGGTGTTTGCTTGCCGACTTCCGAAAAAATCTTTGCGCGGGTGTAGGGGGTGATGTCATGGGTGACGGTGAAGGTGCCGTAGGCGCCTGAACCCTTAGCGTGCATGCGGCGCTCCGGAATCACTTCTCGATCGAAATGGGCGAGCTTTTCAATCAGCCAGACGTCTTGCAACAGCAAGGGGCCTCGCGGGCCCGCAGACATGGAATTTTGATTATCGACGACGGGGGCGCCGGCTGCGGTAGTGAGTTTTTTCATTGCATGCTCCATAGGCGCAGATGGCAGGACTGCGGCGCAGTGCTGTAACCATCTGTTATGCGCTTAGTTTATAGACGCATGCAGAATAGATGAAGTTGATTTTTATTAAAGAGTTGATAGCTGGACGCTAATACGACCCCTTTAAAGGCCGAGATATGCCTGAAGCGAGGTCTGTGCAGCCAAGTACTCTTCCGAGGTACCTTGCCACGCCGTCTTCCCCTTCTCGACGATATAGTGCCGGTCAGCCAACGGCAGCATCGAGGCCAGGTTCTTGTCGATGCATAGAATCGACAAACCCGTTTGCTTCAGCATGGCCAGCGCTGCCCAAATATCGCGGCGCACCAGCGGAGCAAGCCCTTCGGTGGCTTCGTCGAGTATTAAGAGTCGAGGATTCGTCATCAACGCCCGGCCTATCGCCAGCATTTGCTGCTCGCCGCCCGACAGCCGGGTGCCGGGGTTCGTGCGCCGCTCTTGTAAGCGCGGAAAGAGCTCGTAGACGCGCGGCAGCGTCCACGCAACCTCTGAAGACCCCGCCACGGCGGCATCGCGGCGTTTCCGACCTTGCCCAGCCGAGGGCAGGCGGGCCGTGGCCAAAAGATTCTCTTCCACGCTCAGATTCGGGAAGATCTGACGGCCTTCGGGCACCAGGCCGATGCCGGCACGAGCAATCTGATGGCTGGCGGCCCGCGTGATGTCGCGGCCGTCAAAGTGCAGTGTGCCGCTCTGCGTACGCAGCAAGCCGAGAATGCATTTGACCGTCGTGCTCTTGCCCATGCCGTTGCGGCCCAGGAGTGTGACGAATTCGCCGGGTGCGATGTGCAGGCTTAAGCCGTGCAGCACGTGGCTGTGCCCGTAGCCCGCCTGAATGTTCTCGAGGCTGAGTAACGCACTCATGCCTCGTCCCCCAAATACGCCTTCTGCACTTCCGCACTTTGGCGAATTTCTTGTGGCGTGCCGGTAGCGATGCAGCGGCCGTACACCAGGACACTGACCTCGTCTGCCAAACTGAAGACGGCGTCCATGTCGTGTTCGACCAGCAGTACAGCGTAGCGCGACCGCAGACGCGCAAGCACTTGGGTCATCTGTTGCGATTCGGCCTGGCTCATGCCCGCCATGGGTTCATCGAGCAGAAGAATGCGCGGCTGGCCGGCCAACACCATGGCAAGCTCAAGTTGCCGTTGCTGCCCATGTGCCAAGGTGCCGGCCGGGGTACTGGCGTGATCAAGAAGACCTGCTTCGTCGAGCGCCGCAAGCGCCGGGCCACGAAGCCTGTCTTGAGCAGACACCGGCCGCCAGAAGCGGAAGCTATGCCCCTGCCGCGCCTGAACCGCGAGCATCACATTCTCCAGCGCCGTGAATTCAGGGAGCACGGATGTAATTTGGTAGGAACGCAGCAGCCCCAGCAGGCTGCGGGTATGGACCGGTAACTGTGTGATGTCGCGGCCATCGAGGTGAATGCTGCCGGAATCGGGGTCGATTTCGCCCGCGAGCTGACCGATAAGGGTGGACTTGCCTGCGCCATTCGGGCCGATCACCGCGTGGATTCGGCCGGTCTCTAATTCGAGGTCAACGTTGTCGGTGGCCAGCAGCCCGCCGTAGCGTTTGACCAGTTTGCTCACGGATAGCCGAGCGGGCTGAGCTTCGGAAGCGGCAGGGGCCGTGGCCGGCACACGATGGGGCTGGCAGCCGGGTTGGTCGTCTTCTGATGACCTCGATGTAACCGAGGATGGAGTAGCGGAAGGAATCGCGGATGCAGCCCCCGACTGTACCGGAGTATGCGCGGCCAGCAGCCCCGCAATACCGCGACGGCTGGCCACAGCCACGGCCACAATGGCGGGGCCGAAGATGATCATCCAATGGTCGGTGAGGCTCTTCAACACTTCTTCCGTGAGCAGCATGGCGGCGGCGCCGTACAGCGGCCCCAGCACCGAACCCATGCCCCCCAGCACCACCATCACAATCAGTTCGCCCGACATGGCCCACGACATGTACGACGGGGCGGCAAACTGGGTGAGGTTGGCATAGAACACCCCTGCCACACCGCACAACATCGCCGACAGTACATAGGCGGCCAGCCGGTACCGAAACGTGGGAAACCCTAGCGCGCGCATCCGGCGCTCATTGATACGGCCACCGCGCAGCACCATGCCGAAGCGCGACCCGACGAGGCGATGCGTGCCATACAGGGCGGCGAGCAGAACAAAGAGGGCGGTGGCGTACAGCCAGCCCGGCTGCGTGAGCGGCGTACCCAGCAGGCGGCTGCCTGTGGCGAGCCTCAGCCCATCGTCGCCCCCGTAGGGGCTGAGGCTGACGAAGACGAAAAAGAACATCTGGGCAAAGGCCAGCGTGATCATGATGAAGGCAATGCCCTGGGTGCGCAGCGCCACCGCACCGGTGGCTAGCCCGGTGATACCGCAGACGATGAGCGCAATCAGCAGGTGGGCCATGCCACTCTCGATGCCATGAACGGCCGGAATGGCGGCGCTATAGACGCCGAGCCCAAGGAACAGCGCATGGCCGAAGCTGACCATGCCGCCATAGCCGAGTACGAGGTTCAGCGCCACTGCGGCAATGCCGAGCACGACGATGCGACTCAAGATCGCCAGCATGAAGGCGTTGTCGCTCAGCAGCGCGTAAATAGGCAGCACGATGAAGGCAGCCACGATGGCGGCGGGAAGCCAGCGAGCCGTGGAAAATCGAGGGCTCGGTGCGCGCGTGGCGGAATTCGCAGCCATACCGTTCAACCCCGCTGTACCGGAAAGAGCCCTTGCGGACGCAGCGCCAGCACGACGGCCATCAAGATATAGATCATCATCGACGCCATGGCAGGCCCGGCGATATCGGCGCTGCTGCGTTCCATCAGGCCGCGCAACACTGCAGGCAGCAGCGTGCGCCCCAACGTGTCGACCACGCCCACGATCAGCGAGGCGAAGAAGGCACCGCGTATCGAGCCAATGCCGCCGATGACGATCACGACCATGGTAAGAATGAGGATAGGTTCGCCCATACCCACTTGTACCGACATGATGGGCCCGGCCAGCAGCCCGGCCACGCCGGCCAGCACCGCCCCCAGTCCGAACAGCAGCGCGTTCAACAGGCGGATGTTCACACCCAGCGCGCCCACCATCTCGCGGTGTGTGGCGCCGGCGCGCAGCAGCATCCCCAGCCGGGTGTGATGCACCAGCAAATAGCAGCCCAAAGCCACCAGCAGCCCAGCGGCAAGAATCAAGAGGCGGTAGGCGGGGTAGCGAATGCCCATGAACTGCACGGCACCGGCGAGCGCTTCGGGCACGTCCATATAAACGGGCGACGGCCCCCACAGCATGCGGGCCGCTTCATTGAAAAAGAGAATCAAGCCAAAGGTGGCAAGCACCTGATCGAGGTGATCGCGGTCGTACAGACGGCTGAGCGCCACCCGGTCGAGCACCATGCCTAGCGCCATCATGATGGGCACCAATAGCAGTGCGGCAATCCAGAATGAGCCGGTGGCGTTGTAGAGGGCGGCAGCGACGAAGGCGCCCATCATGTACATGGAACCGTGGGCCAGGTTCACGAAATTCATGATGCCGAACACAAGCGTGAGGCCGGCCGCCATGAGGAACAGCAGTACACCCAACTGCAGGCCGTTAAGCGCCTGGATGATGAAAAGATTGAAGCTCACGATACAACTCTGTGGGCCATGCCGGGCGACGGCACAAGGCGCCGCCCGGGGTCGCGAATTACTTCAGCGGGCACTGCGCGGCGAAGTTCGCGCGTGTGGCGATATTGACGAGGGTGGAAGCACGCAGCACAGCCTCGCCGCCTTCTTCCACCACATCAACGCGGTAGAACGCGGCGTCGGGGAA
>CAZPYF010000154.1:0-5902 GCA_964590015.1 uncultured Burkholderiaceae bacterium | reverse complement strand
GGGCAAGCCGTCTGGGCCGATGCGTTGAAGTCGCTTGCGCGTGGCGGGCGCCTGGCGGTGTGCGGGGCCACCTCGGGCAGCGCCCCGTCGGCCGATCTGCAGCGGTTGTTCGTACGGCAGTTGCAACTCTTCGGCAGCAGCTTGGGTACGCTCGAAGAGTTTCGGCTCATGCTCGAATTTATTCGGAACACCGGGATTCGGCCCGTGATCGATCGCGTTTTCGATATGGCCGACATTCACCCTGCGCTCGACTTTCTGGAGTCGGGCAAGCAGTTTGGCAAAGTGGCGGTGTCGATCAAAGCCTGATAAACAGCGCTCGAAAGTGAGCGAGACCGGAAATAGACAAGGGCTTACAGCCATAAAAGCTGTAAGCCCTTGAAGTATTGGTCGGGACGGCGGGATTCGAACTCGCGACCCCTTGCACCCCATGCAAGTGCGCTACCAGGCTGCGCTACGCCCCGAAATCTTCGCGTTCGTTCCAGTTGGCCTGAAGCACGAAGAACGCAACTATAGCAATACCGCGGAACGCTTGTCAAACGGGCCTGTTCGCGCGTCAATGCTAAATAGAGAGGTCCGGTTTTCTGCTAAGTAGAAAAGTCCGGCAGGGCCTTGATCAGCCCACCTGAAAATCCATGTCAGGGTACCGAACCCGACTGCGGGTGCGCGTTGCAAGGCTGTATACCAGGGTAAGCGGCCCGACCCGGCCGATGAACATCAGCGCCATCAACACGCATTGGCTCGGGGTCGAGAGCTCCCGAGTCAGTGCTTGCGTGATGCCGGTCGTGCTGAGCGCCGCAAACACTTCGAGCATCAAGCTGATAAAAGCGATGTCTTCCAGTATGGTGAGTAGCAGTAAGGCACCCACGGCAGTGAAGGCGGTGACCACCACCACGGCCAGCGCCTTCTGCACAACATCGGGAGACAGCGTGCGCTGCATGATTACGACTTCTTTGCGTTGAGTGACATAGGCGAATACGGCCGCCAGAATCACCACAAACGTGCCTAACTTGATACCACCCGCAGTACTCATGGAACCGCCGCCGATGAACATCAGAACGGCCGACATCAGGGCGGTGCTGTCATCCATGGCCGATACGTCGAACGTGGTGAAGCCGGCCGTACGCATCGAGACGCTTTGCATCCAGGCTGCCCGGGCTTGCTCGGCGAAACCGAGTGCGCCCAACGTGCTGGGGTTACCGGCTTCGAGCAGCCAGAATCCGGCAAAACCTACCAGATTCAGCAGTAGGGCGCTAATAATAATCATGCGGACGTAAGGCTGAAGCGTGCTCCAACGTTTCTTGCGCATGACCTCAACGATGATCGGGAATCCGATACCGCCCAATATCACGACTGTGGAAAGCACCGCAATGGTGACCGTGTCACCGACGAATGACGCGAGGCTACCTTCGAACAATGAATACCCCGCATTGTTAAAGGCGGCCACGGCATGGAAGATGGCGTGATAAAGCGCAGTGGGCGCCGGCATGCGGCCGCTGCCCCACCACCACAGGAACATTAACGCTATGGCTGAGAGTTCAATAACGACCGTTATTCGAATCACGGCCAGGGCCGTGCCGCGCAGCCGGGCCGTGTTGGTCTGATTGAAGGCCTCCAGGGCCAGCGACTGCTGTCGCAGACTCATGCGGTGGCCCAGGGAAACCGCTGAAACGATGGCAAAGGTGACAAAGCCTAAGCCGCCGATCTGAATCAGGATGAGTACGACCCACTGGCCGTAAAGACTGAGCTGCTGAGGCTCGACGATGGCGAGACCCGTTACCGTGACCGCTGCGGTGGCCGTGAACAGGGCCTCAAAAATCGACAGGCCTTGCTGTGCGCCAGCGAACGGCAAAGCCAGCAGCAAAGTACCGATGCTGATCAGTGCCAGGAAGCCGGCCGCGAGTAGAGTGGGCGGGCTTGCGCCGAGGTTGCCACCCCGCTTGAGCCGCTTGTATTGACTCAGGCCACGCCTGGGTTCCAGCACACGCATGAATATTCAGACCAGCCGGGGCGCCATGGCGCGCAGCGACTCGAGGGTACCGTACATGACCAATATATCTTTGGCATGAACGACATGGTCGGGCGGCGGATGAGTGGTGACTGCACTGCGATGCTTCACCAGCAACACCTGAGGGGAGGCGGGGCCATGCAGGAATTTTGAAAGCGGCGCGCCATCGAGCCGTTCGCTGACACGGATCTCCACCACGAACTCGCCATTGCCGATGGGGATGTAGTCGTTCACCATGGGATAGCTCAGCGTTTGAGCCACACGTACCCCCATCTCTTCTTCCGGGTGGATCACCCGAGTCACGCCTAGCCGATTGAGAATGAGATGCTGCGCATGCGACGAAGCCTTGACCCAGATGTTCTGGATGCCAAGCGTCTTCAAGTGCACCACGCAAAGCAGGCTGGCCTGCATGTCTTCGCCGATGGCCACCAGCACTACGTCGTAGTGCTCGAGGCCAAGTTCCTCGACGGCGGCGCCGTCTGATACATCGGCGATGACTGCGCGAGTGAGCCGATCGGCGTATTTGTCGACGAGCTTGGCGTCGGCATCGACGCCCAGCACCGCGTGGCCCATCTTCACGAGCTCCAGCGAGGCGGCGGCGCCGAATCTACCAAGGCCAATAACCGCGAACTGTGCCATAAGTGGTCTGGATTCCTATGGTTGCTACGGAAACAGCTTGTAAAACAAGGATGCAGTGTAGTCCAAATTCTGGTAAAAACCCTTATATGATTCTGAATCCAAGTTCTGGCTATGCCAAGTCTTTTTGACCCCGTTCAGCTCGGGTCAGTCTCCTTGCGCAACCGTATTGTAATGGCACCAATGACCCGTACTCGCGCGAGCGAGGGGCGCGTGCCGAATGACCTCATGCGTCAATATTACAGCCAGCGCGCGGGTGCCGGGTTGATCCTATCAGAGGCGACGTCAATTTCGCCGCAAGGCGTCGGGTACCCCAACACACCGGGTATCTGGTCGTCGGCTCAGGTTGATGGCTGGCGCAAGATCACTGCGGCGGTGCACGACAAGGGCGGCAAGATCTTTTTGCAGCTTTGGCATGTGGGCCGCGTTTCCGATCCTGAACACTTGAATGGCGAGATCCCGGTGGCGCCCAGCGCCATCGCATGTGCCGGCCATGTGAGTCTGTTGCGCCCATTACGAGACTACGTTGTCCCGCGGGCGCTGCACGCCGAAGAGATTCCGCATATCGTGCAAGATTATGCCGATGCAGCGGGCCACGCGCGCGACGCCGGCTTCGACGGTATCGAAATTCATGCGGCCAACGGCTACCTCATTGATCAATTCTTGCAAGACGGCACGAATAAGCGGCAAGACGGCTACGGTGGCAGTATCGAGAACCGGGCCCGTTTCCTCATGGAAATTGTCGACGCCTGTTCGGGTGTTTGGGGTGCCGGGCGTATCGGGGTGCATCTGTCGCCCTGTGGCACCGCGCACGACATTCACGATTCCGATCCGGCGGCACTGTTTGGCCACGTTGCGCGTGAACTCAGCAGGCGGGGCGTGGGCTTTCTATTCCTGCGCGAGGCTGTGGGGCATGAAACGTTGGCCCACGAGGTGAGCCGGCAATTTGAAGGCAGTGTGATCGTGAATCAGGGCTACACGCTGGCGCGTGCGCAAGAGGCGGTGGCTGAAGGCCGCGCCGACGCCGTGGCGTTTGGCCGGCCGTTCATTTCGAATCCGGATCTCGTTCGGCGCTTCAAGGCCGGCGCTCCCGTGCAGGAAGGCGACAGTTCGACGTTCTACGGCGAGGGCCCGGCCGGTTACGTCGATTACAGCTGCAGCAGCTGCAACGACGCACCGGTATTGAACGAAGCCTGCTCTTAAGCCGAACTCGGCCGGCCCGGCCTATTACGGCCGATTCAACGTTACATCAGCCGAGCTTTCACTTGTGCCGAAACGGCCGACATGTCGGCACGGCCTGCGAGCCGAGCCTTTAGCAGGCCCATGACCTTGCCCATGGCGGCTGGGCCGCTTGCCCCTTGAGCTTGAACTTCTTCCAGCGCGGCAGTGATGGCCGCGTCTATTTCAGCAGGGTCTGCCGCTTCGGGAAGGAATTCCTGCAGTACGGCAATTTCCGCCTTTTCCTGTTCCGCCGTTTCGGTGCGGCCGGCCTGCTCATACGCAGCAATCGATTCGCGACGTTGCTTTACCTGCTTTTCGATGATGGCGGTGACATCGGCGTCGGTAAGCTCGATACGTTCGTCGACTTCCTTCTGCTTGATGGCGGCCTGCAAGAGGCGCAATGTACCCAAGCGTGCGGTGTCGCGGGCGCGCATGGCGTCTTTCACCGAGTCTGACAGACGGGTCTTGAGCGAGCTGCTCATGGTGGATTTCCTGTGTGCGGTTCAAAACCCAGATTTTAGTGGAAGTCCCGGCTGCGCGTATGGAGTGCACCCAACAGGGCAGTGAGATCGACCAGGCGATGAGCGATCAGATGACACACATCTTGATGGCGTTGCCATACCCCATACACCCCTAGAAGACCGGCTCCGGTGAGTTCGGCATGCTGCTTCTCGGCCAGGTCGGGCCGGACAATCACATTCACGTAACCCGTTTCGTCTTCCAGGCTGACAAACACCGTGCCGCGGGCCGTGCCCGGGCGTTGACGAGTCGTGACTAGACCACAGGCTCGGGCCAGTCGCCGATCCGGCCATTGTTCAAGCAAGTGACCGGCGGGAATAAAGCGCCGTTTCTGCAATTGAGTGCGCAACAGGGAAAGAGGGTGGCGCCCGAGTGTGAGGCCCAGTGTGCGGTAGTCGCTGACAATGTGTTCGCCTTCCGACATGAGCGGCAGGGTAGGGTGTGCCACTTCCTGTATGAGCGCGCCACGCAGTACACCACCGGGCGCCTGCAAGGCGGAGTGCCATTGGGCCGTGCGCCGGTCGTTACTCAGAGGTTTCAAGGCGCCGGCTTCGGCCAAGGCGGTCATGTCACGACGATTCAACTCCGCACGGGTGGCGAGATCTTGTGCCGACACGAACGAGCCGTGCTGCCGAGCCTTTTCGATGCGTTCGGCGGCCTGACGAGAAAGCCCCGCAATCTGGTTGAACCCCAAGCGCACGGCAGGCTGCCGAGCCACCGGAACATGTTCTTCAAGCGTAGACACCCACTGGCTGGCATGAATGTCGACCGGCCGAACTTCCACCCCATGGCGTCGGACGTCTTGCACTAATTGGCTGGGGGCATAAAAACCCATGGGTTGCGAGTTCAGCAAGGCCGCCAGAAAGGCTGCGGGCTCATGGCATTTGAGCCATGCACTGCAGTAGGCCAGGCGGGCGAAACCGGCGGAATGGCTTTCCGGGAAACCATACTCGCCGAAACCTTCGAGCTGCTGAAGAATCTGTTGGGCAAAGTCGTCTTCGTACCCCTTTTCCTTCATGCCATCGAGCAAGCGTTGCCGAAAGCGTTCCACCCCGCCGCGTCGGCGCCATGCGGCCATGGCTCGGCGCAGTTCATCGGCCTCATCGGGCGTGAAGCCGGCCGCCACCATGGCGATCTGCATGGCTTGTTCCTGAAAGATCGGCACGCCCAACGTGCGTTTCAGCACCTGCTCAAGCTCGGGAGATGGGCTGATCGACGCTTCCAACCCCTGGCGACGACGCAGGTAAGGATGAACCATGCCACCTTGTATGGGCCCGGGCCGCACGATCGCCACCTGAATCACCAGGTCATAGAACTCCCTTGGTTTGAGGCGCGGCAGCATGCTCATCTGAGCTCGTGACTCGATCTGGAAGACGCCGATGGTGTCGGCCTTGCCGATCATGTCGAAAGTGGGGTCGTCATCGGGGCGGATATGTTGCAAGGCGAAGGGTTCGCCGCGACGGCTGCTAACCATTTTCAAGCAGCGTTGCAAGGCGCTGAGCATGCCCAACGCAAGAACAT
>CAZPYF010000153.1:0-5908 GCA_964590015.1 uncultured Burkholderiaceae bacterium | reverse complement strand
ACGCTCCGGGTCGGCGCGGCGTGCGCATCCTTCTTATCGCAGGCGGCTTAGGGCTTCCGAGCGTTGTGATCGTTGCGTTATTGGCGTTCACGTTGCGGCCTGACCATGCGCAGTGGCCCCCGGGTATGCAAGCCGAAGCCGCCACTGCGTTCCACGTCGATATCGTTGCGCATCAGTGGTGGTGGGAAGCGCGGTATCCCGAGCGTGCGGAAGGTGTTTCAACGACAAATGTCGTGCACGTGCCGGCCGGTGTTCCGGTTCATGTGCGCATCATGTCAACTGACGTGATCCACGCGTTCTGGGTGCCTCGCATCGCCGGCAAGCTCGACGCGGTGCCGGGGCGCGTCAATCAGCTGAGGCTTTTCATTGAGGAACCGGGAGAGTATGCCGGCGTCTGCGCAGAATATTGCGGTGACGGTCATACCGGAATGCGCTTTACGCTGATCGCTCACTCGCCCGATGAGTTGTCTCAGCGCCTGGATGAACTTGCGAAGGAGACCCCATGACGTCACTGGAGCGTTCCGCTGTCGCGCGCCATAACGAACTGGAAGCGGTATGGGGCTCCCCACCCGGTTTTGGCCGACTCTCGTCGGTGAACCATACGACCGTTGGGAAGCGCTTCATCATCGCAGCGCTGATCTTCTTCCTGCTGGGCGGCGTGCTTGCGATGATGATGCGAACGCAACTGGCCACGCCTTCCAATGCCTTCATGGACGCCGGCGTATACAGCCAAGTGTTCACCATGCATGGCACGATCATGATGTTCCTGTTCGCGATTCCGATGCTGGAGGGGTTCTCGTTTTATATCTTGCCCAAGATGCTCGGAGCCCGCGATATGGCGTACCCGCGCCTGGGCGCCTATGCATGGTACTGCTACCTGTTCGGGGCCAGCATGGTGGTGATCAGCCTGTTCCTTGGCCTGGCGCCCCATAGTGGCTGGTTCATGTATACGCCGCTCTCCAGTAGTCGATTCACCCCCGACATCGCGAATGACATCTGGCTGATCGGCATCACGTTCGCCGAGATCTCCGCCGTCTGCGGCGCAATCGAACTACTGAGTACGATTCTGCGCATGCGGGCGCCGGGCATGAAACTCACGCAGATGCCGCTTTTCGCGTGGTACATGTTGGTGACGGCGGGCATGATGCTGATCGGTTTCCCGCCGCTGATTCTGGGCAGTATTTTGCTCGAACTCGAGCGCGCATTCGGGTGGCCGTTCTACGACCCGCAGCTCGGTGGTGATCCGGTGCTCTGGCAGCATTTGTTCTGGCTGTTCGGGCACCCAGAGGTCTACATCATCTTTGTTCCGGCCGCCGGAATGGTCACCACCATGCTGGCCACTTTTGCCAGCCGCCCCATCGTGGCCTATGGCTGGGTCGTGGCCAGCCTGGCCGCCATTGGGGTGCTCAGCATGGTGCTGTGGGCGCACCACATGTTCACCGTGGGGCTCAGTACGCCTGCGGCGGCGTTCTTCTCGGTGGCCAGCACGCTGATCGCTATTCCCACTTCCGTACAGTTTTTTGCATGGATCGCCACGATGTGGTGTGGGCGCGTGCGATGGGAAGTGCCGATGTGGTTCATGGCGGGCTTCTTCATTACGTTCATCGTAGGCGGGCTCACTGGCGTCATGGTGGCGTTGGTGCCGTTCAACTGGCAAGTACATGACACACACTTCATTGTGGCGCACCTGCACTATGTGCTGGTGGGCGGCATGGTGTTCCCGATCATGGCAGCGTCCTATTACTGGCTGCCTCATTTCACCGGCCGGATGCCTTCGAAGCATTTGGGCAAAGTTGCTTTCTGGCTCGTGTTCGTTGGCTTTCACCTTACCTTCCTGCCGATGCACCTCACGGGCCTGGCCGGTATGCCCAGACGCGTGCATACCTACCCCGCCGATATGGGATGGGATCTGCTCAATCTGATGTCTTCACTTGGGGGCTTCATACAGGCGATCGGGTTTGCTGTTTTTGTGATTGATGTCTTGCTGCATGCGCGAATCGGGGCGCGGGCACCGCGTAACCCCTGGGGTGCCGGTACGCTGGAATGGGCCACCCCCATCCCCGCGCCGTCATACAACTTTGGAAGCATTCCCGATGTGCCCCGGCTCGACCCGCTATGGGAACGACCGTCGTTGCCTGACGAGATGGCCAGAGGGAAATTCTGGTTAGGTGAGCCCTCGGGCGGCCGACGGCTCACGCTTTCGAGCGAGATGATTTCGGCGCGGCCAGAGTGTGTGATCGTCTTGCCCGGATCAAGCTGGTGGCCACTTGCCGCCGCCATTGCAACAGGCGGCTTCTTCCTTTGTGTGCTACTCAAGGTGTATGCGCTAGCGCTTGGCTCGCTTGTGGCGGCCATCGCTCTGTTCCTGTTCTGGGCGTGGTCGACCGGTTCACGTATCGACGCCGGCCGGCTGAAAGCCCATGACGATGTTTCGCTGCCGCTTCATTTTGAGCACTCCGCAGGCGCGCCGGGGTGGCATGGCTCGGTTTACACGCTGATTGCCGATGCTGCTGTGCTGGCTTCGCTCGTGTTTGGTGCCGTGTATTTGTGGGCGCTGGCATCGGGTTGGCCGCCGGCTGTTTATTCTGTTGTCTCGCCTTGGGCCGTTGCGGCGGGCGCGCTATGCGGCGTGCTGTCGTGGTGGGGCGTTCGCATGGCCCGGCGGTACCTTACTTCCGCTTCCCTGCATCGAGATTTCACGCCCAATGCCTGGCTGGGGCTGCATGCCATTGCGCTCTTCGGGCTCTTAACGGTGCTTGGGCTCGCGCTGGCGGGCTTGCAGCCGGCCTCGTCTCACGCGCAGTCGGCCGTTACAGCGGCGTTGCTGTGGTACGGCACGATCCACGTGGCCATCGCGCTGCTGATGTCACTATTCCTGCTGGTGCGCTGGCGCTCGGGTTTTGTATCGGCGCGACGCGACCTGGAGCCGCGTGTGGTCTGGCTGTTCGGGCATTATGGCTGGGGAAGCGCGCTGCTTTGCCTGGTGTTGGCTGCGGCGCCCGCCATGCTAGCCTGACGGTGCCATGTCGTTCCGTCCGACCTGGCCTGGCCCGGCCGGGCTGGCGGTGGCGTGGGGTGCCTTTCTTTCCCGGGCATGCTATTTTCCTTCGCGTTGACGATGGTTGGTCTGAGCCGGGAGCGCTTTAGATGTTGGATGTGGTTTTCCGCCTGTTAGGTGGAATCGGCTTGTTTCTGCTCGGCATGGCTCTGCTGTCCGATGGGCTGGTGGGTTTTGCCGGTGCAGCGCTGCGCCGGGCACTCTTGCGTTTTACCGGCACTCCTTGGCGTGCCTTCACGTCCGGCGCGCTCACCACCATGCTGATTCAGTCGTCGACCGCCACGACGGTCACTCTCATTGGTTTCGTCAGTGCGGGCTTGATTGGTTATGCGCAAGCCATCGGCGTCGTCATCGGTGCCAGCCTGGGCACAACGGCCACTGGCTGGGTGGTGGCCGGCCTGGGCTTGAAGGTGAACCTGGGTTACTTCACGCTTCCCCTGATTGGAATAGGGGCGTTCATGCGCGTGCTGGGTCGCGGCAAGTGGCGTCACCTCGGTCTGGCATGCGCGGGCTTCGGTATGCTGTTTCTGGGCTTGTCGGGCATGCAGGAAGGCATGCAGGGGCTGGGCGGCGACATCGATTTGAAGAGTCTTCCAGCACAGGGGTTATGGGCACATTTCGTGGCCATGCTCGCGGGTGTGGCGCTTACGACCTTGCTGCAATCCTCCACTGCAGCCGTGGCGACCACACTCACGGCATTGCATGCCGGTACGTTGGCATTCGAGCAGGCCGCTGCCGTGGTGGTGGGTGCGGCCATCGGCACGACCCTCACGGGGGCGCTGGTGGCCGTCGGGGGCTCAGTAGGCGCCAAACGCACGGCACTTGCGCATGTCTTGTTCAACTCGGCGAGCGGCATCGTCGCCATACTCCTTTTGCCGCTGTTTCTGAGGGCATTGGCTTGGCTGAACTTGCATGCAGGGCTCGAAGCGGGTGCCATGAGCCTTGCGCTCTTCCATACGCTTTTCATTGCGTTGGGCGTTGCGTTGTTCATGCCGTTTGTCGACCGCTTTGAGCGTGTGGTGGCCCGCTTGCTACCCGAGCGTCCGTCTGATGCCGGGCGCTATCTTGACGCCAGCCTGGTGGGCGTGCCGCACGTTGCGTTGGAAGCTTCGCAGCGGGCGCTAGAGTCGGTGACACATCAATTGGTGAGCCTTCAGCGAAGTGTCTTGAGCGTTGCGTTCACCAGGGCCGATCAGCAAGCGTTGCAGCAAGCACATGACACGCTGAACGAAGCGCTTCAGTTTGTGGCGCGTCTGCCTCCGTTGGAGCACGAAGCGGCGTTGCATCGCCAGCGGGTCGCTCAGCTGCATGCCATTGATCACCTATTGCGGTGGCTCGGTCGTCTGCAGAAGGCGCCGGCTGCCGAACTGCACTTTCAGGATGCAGTGGTGCACGAAGTACGTGAAGCGACGATTCAGATGCTTGACCTAGTCGACGTGGGGCTCGATGGCGAAGCGCCGCCCGACTGGCCCGCAACCCTCACACAACGCGCCGACACACTGACAGCTGCTGCTCGCGACGTACGCGCCCGCATCCTTGAAACCGGTACGATCGAAGGCGGGCTGCCACGGGCACTTCAGCTTACCGACGGGTTGCGCTGGCTCGAGCGTTCGGCGAGCCACGTGCAGCGTGTGTGTCATTACTTGCTTGCCGGCCGTCAGGCTCCAGTGGAGTGAGCGGTCTGCGCTTCTTTTGATGTCGGGCTTCATGCTATCGTCGGCCGGTCTGCTACGCTACATGCCATGATTAAGCCGAGCACTTATTCCCAGTACGACCCCCCGCCAGACACGAAGCCTGCACCCGCTGCCGCGCTGAATGCGGAACTGGTGGCAGTGGTGGTGGCTGTCACGCAGGGCATGCCGCGGGTGCTGGTACGAGACGCCGACCACGCCTTGCCAGCCGGGCCTTTTCAGTTCTCGCATCGATCGCTACAGGCCGGCTTACGAGCGTGGGTGGAAGAGCAGACCCACCATCCCCTAGGCTATGTCGAGCAGCTGTACACCTTTGCAGACCGCGATCGTGCCGATGCAGCAGGTGAGCGCATTATCTCGGTCAGCTATCTGGGGCTCACGCGCGAGAAAACGCCCGACCCGTCGGAAACCGCCAATTGGCAAGACTGGTATCGATATTTCCCTTGGGAAGACTGGCGCGACGGGGCGCCTGCTGTGGTAACCGACGAAATTCTTCCGGCGCTTGCGGAATGGATTGAAGCTGCCGACGACCGTGCGGAACGTGAGCGTCGTGTCGCCCGAGTAGAGTTCACGTTTGCCTCGGAGCCCGACGCGTGGAACGAAGAGCGGGTACTTCAACGATACGAATTGCTCTACGAAGTCGGGAGAGTACCTGAGGCCCAGCGCAGCAGCCGGAGCACGGCCGGTCGGTTAATACCGGGCACAGCCATGCCGCACGATCACAGACGCATTCTCGCCACCGCCATGGCGCGCCTGCGCGCCAAGATTCGCTATCACCCTGTGGTGTTTGAACTGATGCCGGAACAGTTCACGTTATGGCAGCTGCAACAGGCGTTCGAGGCTGTGGCAGGGCGGCTTTTGCATAAACAGAATTTCAGGCGGTTCATCGAACAGCAAGCCCTCGTTGAGGAAACAGGGGCCATCGAACGTGGAGTAGCCGGCCGACCGGCCAAGTTGTTCCAATTCCGTCGGTCGATCATGTCAGACCGCGCGATAGCGGGAAGCAAACTTCCGCTGGCGCGATAGAGAGGCCGCTCGTTCGCCTTTGTGGCGGGCGCTCTTCGTCGACGTTCGATCGTGCCGACAACGCACGTTCCAAGAATGCCCCGCTGCCTCGCCTGCTTGATCTGCTTGACTCTGCTTGACTCTGCTTGACTCT
>CAZPYF010000152.1:0-5934 GCA_964590015.1 uncultured Burkholderiaceae bacterium | reverse complement strand
AGGCCTGGGACACTCAGTACATGTTCGGCCCGGCCGTGCTGGTGGCTCCCCTGCTGGAGCCCGGCAGCAAAGCCAGGGTATATCTGCCGGAAGGCTCGGCATGGTGGGATATGAATACCGGCTGGCGTTACGAAGGAGGCACAGTGCTGGAGGTCGAGTGCGAGCTGGACACCTTGCCGGTGTTCGGTCGCGAAGGCCAGATGCTCTGCCTCGGCCCGGGTGGTTTGCATACGGCTGATTTCAATTCCGCGCGCCTGCTCGACGAAGTCTGGATGTTTGGCATGCCCGAGCACAGCCCGGTGGTCATGCGCAACAAGATCCGGGTCATGCAGATGCAAGGCTCAAGCTACATCAAAGGGCTTGAAGGCTTGCGCATCCTTCCGTCGGAAGGTCTCGAGGTCAAGCGTAGGGGCGCAGAAGTACGCATTTCGCGGGCGCGATAAGTGTCTAGCGAGGGCTCCGACCCTCGCGTTGACACAGGCCGGAAAAATAGGCCATAATTACGGTCTTGGTTTTTAGGCCGGGTCGTTAGCTCAGTCGGTAGAGCAGCGGACTTTTAATCCGTTGGTCGCGCGTTCGAGCCGCGCACGACCCACCAATCAACCATTTGAATCAAGTAAAAACCCAAGTAAAAAACCGCTCCTTGGAGCGGTTTTTTGCGTTTGGCGGCTATCTTATCTGCTACCGGTTCGTGGGCTCATCGCCCCGGGGGTTGTATCGGGCGATGCTTGTCTCCCGTTTTGGGCGGATCAAAGGTTTCATCGGGTTTCCCAGCGGGCCGGCCGCCTTCCCCTACATCTGTACCCGGCACCCTGCCGGTTTCTCCGGGGCCTTCACGCTTGAGGGGGTCTGTGTCTGGCATGGGTTTCGTCATTGCGTGCTCCTGTCGATTTGACGTTCGAAAGCACGCAATGATCGTGCCTGCCGCCTCCTGTTCCGCGACACGGAGGCTCCCACTTGCAGCGATGTCGCGAATCGTCGCGAGCGGTTAAGTCGTTTCTTTCTCACGCCCGAGCATTGCGAGGGGTTAGCCGGCCGTGAGGCACGTGCGTTGCTGTAGCTAAGGGCCAATTTGAGCAATATCGGAGGTCATTATGAAGAAACTACTTGCAGTTGCATTATGTTCTGGCGCCTTGGTCGGCGCTCCCGCGGTATTTGCACAAGCTAGCGGAAACAGCAGCCACGGTGGCGGCGGATCGACGGAATCCAGCACCGATAATCCACCTCTCACGCCTTCTCAGACGCAGACCAGCCAAGGCGCGGTAGCGAATCCGCCTCCGCTTGATCGCAGTGGCAACCCCGAGCACGTCAGCGAGAAGCGGCCGAACACGGGTGAGACAGGCTCTGGTACAAGCGGTACAGGTGCATCGACTGGTGCGGGCGGCCAAGGTAGCGCAGGCAACGGCTCCGGCACGGGTACGGGCTCCGGCGCGGCCGGCGGCGGTTCCGCCGCAGGAAGTTCCGGTGCAGGTGGCGCGGCCGGCGGTAGTGGCGGCGGTGGTAACTGACCGTATGCCGCTTAAAAGGAGGGGGCGACACGCCCCTTCCGTCTTTGGCGCTACGGCTCGCCTCGCATTACGTTCATAAGGAAAGAGCCATGATAAGAATCATTTTGCCGTTGCTGGTATTGGGCTTGGCCGGTTGCGCATCGACGCCTCGCAGCTTGCCTACTGAAGAGGGCGTCAACCTCAGCGAGTATGCCGGAACCTGGTATGAGCAGGCGCGTCTTCCGAACCGTTTTCAAAAGGATTGCACGGGTGACGTACAGGCGGACTATGCACTTCGCCCCGACGGCACGATCGGTGTCACGAACCAGTGCGGTACCGCAGATGGCAGTACGAAGGTCGCCCATGGCGAAGGCCGGCTTGCGCGTCTGAACGGCGAGACAGACCCGGCACGCCTGGAAGTACGATTCGCGCCGCGTTGGACGTCATGGCTGCCGATGGTGTGGGGCGATTACTGGATCATCGAGTTGAGAGACGATTATCAGTATTCTCTGGTCGGAACACCGGATCGCAAATACCTATGGGTCTTGTCGCGCGAGAAAGAGGCCGACCCCGCCACGGTGAAGCAACTGCTTGACCATGCCGGTACCCTGGGCTTTCCTGTGGAACAGGTCATTACCGAAAAGTCGTGAACGAGCGGGGGCTTGTTAAAATACGGCGTTTGTGACGCTTTCTCGCTAATAGCTGCAGGTTATTAGCTACGCAGAAAAAGTTACAAATACTCATGTTAAATTCTGCTGTTCGCCGCAGTGATCCTGCGGTAACTCTCAATGCCGAGCCCCCGTTTTGATCGTCCTCGAGAACTTACGTAAAACGTATGCCACTCCCGAGCGCGTGTCCCACGCGCTGGCGGGCGTGAGCCTGCGTATTCGGCGCGGTGAAATCTTCGGAATCATCGGGCGCTCCGGTGCCGGCAAAAGCACACTGATACGCATGCTCAACCTGCTTGAGCGGCCCACCGAGGGCCGCGTGGTGGTGGAAGGCCGCGATATCACGGCCTACGGGGAAGCTGAACTGCGCAAGTTCAGGCAGTCGGTGGGTATGGTGTTCCAGCATTTCAATTTGCTAAGCTCGCGCACCGTTATCGACAATGTCTGCTTTCCGTTGCGGCTGGCGGGCATGAGCCGTCGGGAGCAGCGCGAGCGGGCCCGGGAGGTCCTTGACCTGGTCGGTTTGTCGGAGCACGCCAACAAGTATCCCCGTCAGCTTTCGGGCGGGCAGCAACAACGAGTGGGTATTGCGCGAGCTTTGGCCAACAAGCCGCAATTGCTGCTGTGCGATGAAGCCACTTCTGCACTTGACCCGGAAACGACGCAATCGATTCTGCGCCTGCTTATCGACATCAATCGCCGGCTGGGCCTGACGATCGTGCTCATCACGCACGGTATGGATGTCATTCGTAGCGTCTGCGATCGGGTCGCGGTGATTGACGCGGGTGTCATCGTGGAAAGCGGCGAGGTGCTCGATGTCTTTCTGCATCCCCAGCACGCGGTCACGCAATCGTTATTGTCGGAAAGTGGCGAAGACGCCGAGGGCTGGCGCGACATAGCTCGAGGCATGCAAGGCAAGCTGCTGCGCCTGAGCTTCCGGGGCGAGTCGACGTTGCAGCCGCTGCTGAGCCGATTCAGTCGCGACCTGAACGTTGATCTCAGTATCTTGCAGGGCTCGGTGGGCCGCATCAAAGACACCCCTTACGGTCAGCTGGTCGTCGAGGTCGAGGGCGCCGAACAAGATTGCGAGCGGTTGCCCGAGTTGTTGCGTGCGCAAGGCGTCGTATGCGAGGAGTTGCACCCGTGAATTTCGGCAATATCGACTGGGCGCTCATCGGTGAAGCGTCGATCGACACGCTGTTGATGACAGGTTTTTCCCTGTTGTTCACGATCATCATCGGCCTGCCGCTGGGGGTCATTCTGTTTCTTACCAGCCACCGCCAGATGCTGTCGAACACCCTCGTTTACCAGACGCTTTCCTTCGTGGTGAACGTATTGCGTTCGGTGCCATTCCTCATTCTGCTGATCGTCATGATTCCGCTCACGCGGGTATTGGCCGGCACGTCGCTCGGCGTGGAAGGCGCCATTCCCCCTCTGGTGGCCAGCGCTGCGCCGTTCTTTGCCCGACTGGTCGAAAACGTGCTGCGCGAACTCGACCCAGGGGTATCGGAAGCCTGTCGCGCAATGGGCGCGAACTCGCGCCAGACCGTGATGCTGGCGCTGTTGCCCGAAGCCATGACCGGCATTGTGGCGGCCGTGATCGTGACCGCCATTGCCCTGGTGGGCTATTCGGCCATGTCGGGGGTCATTGGCGGTGGCGGCCTGGGCGACCTGGCGCTGCGATTCGGCTACCAGCGCTATCAGACCGACGTGATGATCGTCACCGTCGTGATACTGGTCATCATGGTGCAGGTTTTGCAAATTTTCGGCGATCGCCTGGTCGCCCGATTGAACCGTAAGTAAATCGCTTTCTTGGAGAGTTCATTATGTTGTTGAAGAAATTCGCCCCTGCCGCCGCCATCGCGCTGGCCGCTGCATTTACTGTAGGCGCCGCGCACGCCGAGAAGCTCACGGTTGCCGCCACCCCTGTGCCCCACGCTGAGCTACTCGAATTTGTTAAGCCGGCGCTGGCCAAAGAAGGCGTCGAGCTCGACATCAAAGTGTTCACCGATTACGTGCAGCCCAATGTACAGGTTGAAGACGGTCACCTCGATGCCAACTTCTTCCAGCACAAGCCTTACATGGATTCCTTCAACTCCGAGCGCAAGACCAGCCTTGTGTCGGTGGGTCTGGTGCACGTCGAGCCATTCGGTGCTTACTCCGCCAAGATCAAGAATATTGAAGAGCTGAAAGATGGAGCACAGGTTGCGCTGCCAAACGACCCTTCGAACGGCGCGCGCGCACTGCTGTTGCTGCAGAAGCAGGGGCTAATCAAGCTTAAGGATCCCTCGAACATCCTCGCCACGTCGCGCGACATCGCCGAGAACCCCAAGAATCTGAAGTTCCGTGAACTGGAAGCAGCCACGCTGCCACGCGTGTTGCCCGATGTCGATATGGCGCTCATCAATACGAACTACGCCCTCGAAGCGGGCTTGAATCCGGTGAACGACGCACTGTTCATCGAGGGTGAAGACTCGCCGTATGCCAACCTGGTGGCCACTGCCGAATCGCGCAAAGACGACGAAGCCATTCAGAAGCTGGTGAAGGCGCTTCAAACTGATGAAGTGCGCGACTTCATCAAGGAAAAGTACAAGGGTTCCATCGTTCCGGCTTTCTAAGCATTTCGGTTACGATAAGGCGTCTCCCGCCGCCGCCACGAGCGTCGGCGGGCTCACAACAATCTTAAAAACAATGCGATATCGACGTGGCCCTGGCCGGCATCACGATTCGCGACGATCGCAAGAAGGTTATCGATTTCTCCGACCCGTATTACGAAAGTGGCCTGGCGCTGCTGGTTGGCACCGACAACACTAATATCAAGCAGGCGTCCGACCTCGACGGCAAGTTGGTTGCAGTGAAGATCGGTACGGCAACGGTCGATTATCTGAAAGAGAACGTGCCGAACGCGAAGCTGAAGCTCTTCCCCAATATCGATAACGCCTTTCTCGAGCTCGCAACCGGTCGTGTCGACGCTGTAGTGCACGACACGCCCAACCTTCAGTATTTCGCTAATACTGCCGGCAAGGGCCAGGTCAAAGTCGTCGGTTCGCTCAAGAGCGGCGACTACTATGGCATTGCCTTTCCCAAGGGCAGCGAACTGGTTCCAGTGGTGAACAAGGCGCTCGCCACCTTGCGTGAAAACGGCCAGTACGAAGCAATCTACAAGAAATGGTTCGGCGACCAGCCTTCTGCTCAGTAAGCCACCGTGACGTTCGAATGGTCTGCAATATGGAACGCGCTGCCCAGCCTGCTTGAAGGCGCAAAAATGACCGTGCAGATCACGCTGCTGGGCTTGCTCGGTGGAACCGTGATCGGCTTTCTGAGCGGTGTGGTCACCACGTATATCAAGGTGCCGATCTCGGTGCGGTCGGTGGTCGTGGCAGTGGGTGTGCTGGCCGCGCTTATTGCCTTGTTGCGGTTCAGCGGCTGGGCAGCCGACACCTATATGGCGGGGGTGCCGGCCTGGGCATGGGCCGCACTGAAGGTGGTTATTCTTGCGGCCATCGCGTGGCGCTACGCAGCGTATCTGCCAAAAGCGGTCTCGTTCCTCGCCCAGGTGTATATCCTGCTTATTCGCGGCACGCCCATTGTCGTGCAGGTGATGTTCATTTACTTTGCGCTGCCGCTTATTGGCGGCTGGCGCATCGACGCCGTGATGGCTGCGATATTCACGCTCATGATCAACTCGGGTGCCTACATCGCCGAGATCGTGCGCGGCGCGCTGCAGTCGGTTCCCAAGGGCCTGAAAGAAGCCGGCGAAGCCATGGGCTTGCCGTTCT
>CAZPYF010000151.1:0-5961 GCA_964590015.1 uncultured Burkholderiaceae bacterium | reverse complement strand
CATGCCGTACTCGGCAAAATGGTGCATTTCTTCAGTGCGGATCTGTATCTCGAAGCTGCGCCCTTTCTGGTCGGCCACCACGGTATGCAGTGAACGATAACCGTTGGGCTTCGGGCGCGAAATGTAGTCGTCGAACTCGTCGGCAAGCGGCGTCCAGGTGGAATGCACGAGCGCCAGTGCCGCATAACAGCTGCGCTCGTCCGCCACAATGACTCGTAACGCCCGCAGGTCATACAGTTCGTGGAACTCGATCCGCTTGAGCCGCATCTTGTTCCAAATACTGTAAATATGCTTGGGGCGGCCATACACGCGCGCGGAAATATGCGCCTCGGCCAACAGCTCTTCGAGGCGCTGCACCGCCTCTTCAATCAAGGCCTCGCGCTCGACCCGCTTGTCTTCCAACTGGCGAGCAATGGAACGGTAGACGTCAGGATGCGTGAACCGGAACGCGAGATCTTCCATTTCCCATTTGAGCTGCCAGATGCCCAGTCGATTGGCCAGCGGCGTGTAAAGCTCCATGGTTTCACGGGCGAGCGCGGGCGGGTATTCGACCTTCTCGGCGGCATGCCAACGCAACGACTGCAGCCGTGAGGCCAGCCGCATGACCACAATGCGCAGATCGGCGGCCATGGCCAACAGCATCTTGCGGCGCATTTCTTTTTGGTCTTGGCCGTGCGGCCCCCCCTGGGGCGCCGCAGTGCCCGCAATATGCCCCAACCGCAATAACGTGCGGGCGCCCTGCACCAGCGTGGCCACCGCCGGCCCAAAGGCCTTACGCACCGACTCGACGTCGGCATGCGGCTGGCGGCCCGGCGACTGCGGCAGCATGGTGAGCACCGCTGCGGCCCGCGCCTGTGCGTCGGCGCCGATATCGGCCAGAATCAGCGCCGCACCGGCGGCGTGCGCCGCCAGCGGCTCACCGGTATCGGCAAGCTGGTCAGTCAGGGCCTTGTCGGCCCAGTCGGCGGCCTCGCGCAAGAGCGCGCACCCCGCCGGGTCGAGACCCTTCCCGACGCGCTGAATCCAGGCGTCGTTGAATGGCTTGTTAGCCAGGACAGGCTCGGAACGATTCATCATGCACCTATACTACCGTCACTGCCCTTGAACAGCGACATTATGCTTATTCTCTATGAGTAATCACGAGACTGTGAAGGCCCTTCTCATTGTGTGGCACTCTCGCACCGGCGCGGCGCAGCAACTGGCGCAAGCGGGGGCCCAAGGCGCACACGCTGTCGTGCGCGAACTGAACGCCGACCGTGCCCTGAAAATCAAGCTTTCTGCGGCTGACGACACCGACGTCGACGATTTGCTTGCAGCCGACGCGTACCTGTTCTGCGCACCCGAGAATCTCGGCTCCGCCAGCGGCGCCATGAAAGAGTTTTTTGATCGCTGTTATTACGGCGTTCTCGATCAGCTCAATGGCCGGCCTTACGCGCTGGCGATTGCCGCCGGCAGCGACGGCCAGGGCGCCGTGAAGCAGATCGAGCGCATCTGTACGGGATGGCGCCTGCGTGCGGCGGCACCGCCTTATATTGCTCATACCGACGCACAAACTCCGGAAGCCATCCTGGCCGCTAAAACGCTCACCGCAGCTCAGCGCGACGCCGCCCAGACGCTGGGCGGAACTCTTGCGGCGTTACTGATTTGACTCAGCGCAGCGCCGCCGTAACCACAATCTCGACCTTGTAGTCGGGATTTGCCAGGCGGCTCTCCACCGTGGCCCGTGGCGGGGCATTACCAGGCGCCACCCAGGCATCCCAGGCACGGTTCATTGCGTCGAACTCTTTCATATTGGCGACATACACCGTTGCCATCAAAATGCGTGACTTGTCGGTGCCGGCCGTGGCGAGCAGCCCGTCGATTGTGGCCAGCACTTGCGCGGTCTGTTGCTCCATATCGAGGCTGGCATCATCGGGCACCTGCCCGGCTAGATATGCAACACCGTTGTAGATGGCCATATCTGAAAGCCGTTTCTCAACATTCACGCGTTCGATTTCCTGCATTACTTTCTCCGTATGTTGGATGGGCGGGCTTCGCCGCTCAGGTCGAGGTCCCGCTCAATATTATTGAAACTGTGCTGCGGGTGAGCTCATGCAGGAGGCAACTGAAATACCTGACGAAGGTATGCCAGGTACGCAGGGTCTTCACACATGGTCTTCTCGGGGGTATCAGACACCTTGGCCACGGGTTGGCCGTTGCAACGGATCATTTTCATGACGATCTGCAGCGGCTCATGACCCAGGTCGTTAGTGAGATTCGTACCAATACCGAACGCGACGCGGCATCGGCCATCGAAGTGACGGGCCAGCGCGATGGCGCGCGGTATGGTCAATGCATCGGAAAACACCAGGGACTTGGTGCGGGGGTCGGTACGGTTCGCTTCGAAATGCGCCAGCACCCGCTCTCCCCAAACGAAGGGGTCGCCGGAATCGTGGCGGGCGCCATCGAAGAGCTTGCAGAAATACATGTCGAAGTCGCGCAGAAAGGCGTCGAGCCCGTAGGTGTCTGACAGTGCAATGCCCAGATCGCCACGGTATTCACGCGCCCAGACTTCGAGCCCATACACCTGGGAGTCGCGCAAGCGCGGGCCCAGCGCCTGGCAAGCCTGCAGGTATTCGTGAGCCATCGTGCCCAGCGGGGTAACGCGGTGCTGCATCGCCATCCAGACATTGCTCGTACCGGCGAAGTGCTCGCCCATCTGGCCTTTCATCGTGCGAACCACTTCATCGTGCCAGCGCTTCGAAAAACGACGCCGGGTGCCGTATTCAGCCACGCGAAAGTTCGCCAGCGAGGGGTCGCGCGTGACCAGGGCCATCTTGCGCTGCAGGCGGCGGCGCCCCTCTTCCCAGTCGGGCTGCTCGCACACATTACGAAAGTACACCTCGTTCACGATCGCCAGAACCGGGATCTCGAAAAGGATCGTGTGCAGCCACGGGCCCTTCACCGAAATGTTGATTTCCCCGTCTTTCTCACCTTCCGATACCGTAATGCAGCGCTCGGGCAGATGAAACAGCTCGAGAAAGTCGATGAAGTCGCTCTTCATGAACCGCAGGCTGCGCAAATAGTTCAGCTCGTCGACGGTGAAACGCAGTTGGCACAGGCTGTGGATCTCGTTGCGAATCTCATCGAGGTAAGGCCGCAGATTCACATCAGGTGTGCGGCACTTGTAGCGATACTCGACCTGAGCCGCAGGGAAGTGGTGCAGCACGACCTGCATCATTGTGAATTTGTACAGGTCAGTGTCTAGCAGAGAGGTAATGATCATGCGGTAAAGGTGCCTCGCGTACGTGCCGCCATAGCAGCATCCATGCAGCCTGGCCGGAACCTGACTGACTCAAGGGTTGTTCTGAAGCAACCCGGCCGGATTAGGTAAAATCCCGTAATTGATCTTGGAGTGCTGAAATGACTCATGTGGTTACCGAAAACTGTATCAAATGCAAGTACACCGACTGCGTCGACGTCTGCCCGGTAGACTGCTTCCGTGCAGGCCCGAACTTTTTGGTCATCGACCCAGACGAATGCATCGACTGTGCCGTGTGTGTTCCCGAATGCCCGGCTAACGCTATCTTCGCGGAAGAAGATGTGCCGAAAGATCAGGTTCCCTACATCGAATTGAACGCCGAGCTCTCGCCGCAATTCGAGATGATAAACCGATCCGGTGAACCGTTGCCGGGTGCCGACGATTGGAACGGTGTGCCCAACAAGCGGCAATACCTTGAAACGTGAATCCGTTCCAGGAAAACCCCTATTCCTGTCACATAAAGTTAAGATCAGTCTAATAGCCTGACACGGGGCAACCCGGCACTCGGCTTGCCCTTATCTGATCTGTTACCTAACACGGCGGAATATTAACAATGCTGTATGACCTCCATGAGCTCCAGCGCGCTTTCTTAAACCCGCTGGCTCGCTTCACTGACTCAGGTTCGTTGCTGTTCTCGCACCCGTACAGCCCGCTCGCCTACACCCCCGTTTCACGCCACATGGCCGCCACGTACGAGCTGGTGCATCGGCTGGGTAAAGACTACGAAAAGCCGGAATGGCAGCTCGACCACACCACCATCGATGGTGAGCAGGTCGCGGTTGAGCCGCAAGTGGTGTTCCAGAAGGCCTTCTGTAATCTCGTGCGTTTCGTGCGCGATACGGCCCCCGGCCGGCCTCCCGACCCGCGCGTTCTGGTCGTGGCGCCGTTGTCAGGGCACCACGCCACGCTATTGCGTGACACGGTGCGCGCCTTATTGCCGCAACACGACGTTTACGTCACCGATTGGCTCGACGCGCGCATGGTTCCCAAAACACACGGGCCGTTCCATCTCGACGACTATGTGCACTACGTAAAAGACTTTCTGCAGCACCTCGGGCCCGACATCCACGTCATTTCTGTGTGCCAGCCCACCGTGCCCGTATTGGCCGCCGTATCGCTCATGGCCGCCGAAGATAACCCCTGTCAACCGCGCAGCATGGTCATGATGGGTGGCCCAATCGATACGCGCGAATCGCCCACCCAGGTGAACAAGCTCGCCACCACCAAACCCTATTCGTGGTTTGAAGACTCGGTCATACACCGGGTGCCGGCCCGATACCCGGGCGCCGGGCGTCGCGTATACCCAGGCTTCCTGCAGCATGCCGGGTTTGTCGCCATGAATCCCGACCGTCACATGAAGTCGCACTACGACTTCTATCTTGATCTGCTGCGGGGCGACGACGACGACGCGAAATCACATCGGCGTTTCTACGATGAGTACAATGCCGTACTCGACCTGCCTGCCGAGTTCTACCTCGACACGATCCGTGTCGTCTTTCAAGAGCATCAATTGCCACGCAAGACCTGGAAGATCAATGGCACGCTGGTTGACCCGGCCGCCATTTCAAAGGTCGCACTGCTTACCATCGAAGGCGAACTCGACGATATCTCGGGGTTGGGCCAGACTCGGGCGGCGCTGAAGCTGTGCAGCAATATTCCGGCTGAACGTAAACAGCATCACACCGCCATGGGTTGCGGCCACTACGGTATCTTTTCAGGCCGTCGCTGGCGCAATGACATCTGCCCGCTTATCGCAGAGTTCATCCGCAAAGCTTAAGCCTCTCGGCCACGCCCGTGTCACGGGCCGCTTCGGGGGGCAGGCGCCCCCCGAATTGTTTTTGCAATGACAGATCTTTCCCTCGCTGATCGTATCGACTCCCTGCTCCCCCAGACGCAATGCACGAAATGCGGCTACGACGGCTGCCGCCCGTACGCGCAAGCCATGGCGAGCGATCAGGCGGCGATCAATCGCTGCCCGCCCGGTGGAACTGCGGGCGTACAAGCTCTGGCGCAACTGCTGAACCGCGAACCGCTTGCTCTCGATCCGTCGTGTGGAACGGCGCCGGAGGCCTTGCACGTCGCGCTGATTGACGAGGCGCACTGCATAGGCTGCACGTTATGCATTCAGGCCTGCCCAGTCGACGCCATCATCGGCGCCAACAAGCTCATGCACACGGTCGTGCCCGACCTGTGTACCGGCTGTGAACTGTGCGTGGCGCCCTGCCCGGTCGACTGCATTGCCATGGTGCCCGCGCAGCGGGAGTGGCAGCACACTGATGCCGATGCGGCCCGCGAACGCCATCAGCGCCGCCAAGAGCGGCTTGCTGCGCAACACGATGAACCGGAAGGCCCCGCCGCCCGCACATTGGCCAACAAGGCGCCGGTCGCCGCCTTGCCCAACGAAGCCGCAGCGCGTCAACGCGTGATTACCGACGTATTGGCCAAGGCGCGGGCACGCCGACAAGCACGATGAACGCCGCAAAACGAACCGAGATCTTCCAGCGATTCCAGGCAGCAAATCCCCATCCGGAAACCGAACTGGAATACAACACTCCGTTTCAGTTGCTGATTGCCGTGATCTTGTCTGCGCAAGCCACTGATCGCTCGGTGAATCTGGCCACACGCCGCTTCTTTCCCACCCACGGTACGCCCGAAGGCAT
>CAZPYF010000150.1:0-5970 GCA_964590015.1 uncultured Burkholderiaceae bacterium | reverse complement strand
TGGGCACATAGTGGTTGTCCATCACGTCGAAGTGGATCCAGTCGGCGCCGGCGGCGACGACATTGCGCACTTCCTCGCCCAGTCGGGCGAAATCGGCTGAAAGAATGCTGGGCGCAATAAGTGTGTTGGGCAAGGTCATGGCAAAGGAACGATAAGAGTATGACGGCAAAGACGAGTGTATTGCAGTTTGATGGGCCGCCGCAGAGCGCGACATGCCAGCTGCGTGTCCGTGATCGCTCGAATCGCAGTAACGGGCAGCCTCGCAGCCGCAAAGTTCTACTCTACGGCGCCCTTTGCGCGTTGCTGGCTTCCTGCAGTACGGTCGATATCGATAAGCGGCCTGCGGCCGAGCAGCCCGCCGAAGTCGACATCGCGCTGCAACCGCTCAACGTACCGCCGCTCGAGTCGATGCGCGATAGCGCCGAGCGCCCGCTGCAGGGGCGCTTTGTGCCCGTGGGCTGGGGCGCGCTGCCGTCTTGGTCTGACGACGACCTTTCGCGCCTGTGGCCGGTGTTCATCTTGAACTGCAAGGGCCTCATGCGGCCCACTGGCGGCTCGCAGGTGCAGCAGGCAAGAGCCACCCCGCGCGCCTGGCAGCCGGTCTGTGCTGCAGCGGCGCAGGCCACACCTCAAACAGGCGCCGACGTTCGTGCTTTCCTACAGCAACACCTGCAACCCTATCGTCTGCTCGACGAGCAGGGCAAGGCAGCCCGCAACACGGTCACGGGCTATTACGAACCCTTGGTGCATGGCTCTCGCAAGCGGGAAGGGGCGTATCAGTGGCCGCTTTACGAGCCGCCTCGCGATCTGCTCACCATCGATTTGGGTAGTGTCTACCCTGAGCTGGCTGGCAAGCGCATCCGTGGCAAGCTCAACGGCAAGCGGGTCGTGCCCTACGACACACGAGCCGAGATCGCCTCATCGCCCCAGCGGCAGCCGCCTGCGATCGTATGGGTGAACGACCCTGTTGAGGCGTTCTTTCTGCAGATTCAGGGTTCCGGTCGAGTGCAGCTGCCTGATGGTGACGTGATCCGACTGGCCTATGCAGATCACAACGGGCGCCCCTATGCCTCGATCGGCCGCTGGCTCGCCGACAAGGGGGAATTGCCGCTCGCGCAGACCTCTATGCAGAACATCAAGGCCTGGGCGCAGCGCAACCCGGCGCGGGTACAAGAGATGCTCAATGTGAACCCCGCTATGGTGTTCTTCCGCGAAGAACGCGTAACCGACGCTGAGCTGGGGCCAAAAGGCGCCTATGGCATTCCGTTAGCCACCGGCCGGGCCATTGCCGTCGACACCCGCTATGTGCCCTTGGGAACGCCTGTTTTTCTGGCCACCACGATGCCCTCCACCAGCCAGCCGCTACGCCGCCTCGTCTTCGCCCAAGACACCGGCGCCGCCATCAAGGGGCCGGCCCGGGCCGACTTTTTCTGGGGGTTTGGGGAAGAAGCGGGCGCTGTGGCTGGCCGCATGAAGCAGCCCGGCGAAATGTGGGTCTTGTGGCCCAAGCAGGCAGGAGCACCTTCGGCACGATGAGCAACGATATATTGGTATGCGGTAGCGGTATCGCCGGCCTTGCGACGGCGTTGGGGCTGGCTCGTAAAGGTTTCCAGGCCACGCTTCTTGGCCCGCCGCCGGCTCGGCCCGAACTCGGCCCCGACGACTACCATCCGCGGGTCTATGCCATTTCCCAGGCAAGTCGCCGGTTTCTCGAAACGCTGGGCGTCTGGCAACTGATGGAGAGCCGGCGCGCTACGCCGGTGGAAGCCATGGAAGTGTATGGCGACACAGGCGGGCGTGTTGTGCTCCATGCCTGGCAGGTCACCGAACATCACCTGGCGTGGATCATTGAGTCGGGCGAAATGGAGCGAGTGCTGCAGCAGGCCGTGCAGGTGTACGGGCTGCCGTGGATTCAAGAGAAATTCACAGGGCTACAGGGCCGCACAGTCAGTACGGAGTCGGGGCGCAACCTACCGTTCGGCCTGCTGGTGGGTGCCGATGGGGCACGTTCCCCGGTACGCAAAAGTGCGGGCATCTTTCACCAGTCGCGCCCCTATGGCGACAACGGCGTGGTGGCGCACCTAGACGCCGAACTGCCTCACCAAAACGTGGCGCTGCAATGGTTCACCGGCGACTCCATTCTGGCCTTGCTGCCCATGCCCGATACGGCAGCCGGCCATCAGGTTTCCATGGTGTGGTCGATGCCGGAACGGCAGGCCGGCGAATTCATGGCCATGGCGCCGCAAGAGCGCGCAGCCATTCTCGAGACGCGTCTGGCCGCCGTCACGGGCGGTCGCCTCGGGCGCCTCACCCTACGCAGCACCCCTTTTTCGTTCCCGCTCTTTCTTGAGCGCAGTGGCATGGTGGCACCGGGCGTTGCTCTGGTCAGCGATGCCGCACATCGTGTGCATCCGCTCGCCGGCCAGGGGCTCAACCTGGGTTTGGGCGACGTACAAGCCCTGCTCGATGTGTTGCTCCGGAAAGAACACTATCGCCAGGTGGGCGACGAGCGCGTACTGAACCGTTACCGGCGAGCACGGGCAACCCCGCTATTGGCCATGAGCGCCGCCACCGACGGCTTGCACCGGCTCTTTGCCGTACAGGCCGCTCCCGTGGTGGCTGTTCGCAATCTGGGCATGCAGGCGGTCGACCGCCTGCCCGTCATCAAACGTATTCTTATAGGGGGTGCGGCGGGCTGATCTCCAGGCTGTATCGCCTCGGATTCGCGTACGCGTACGTGCCGCCGCCTCCGCCTCCGCCTTATACCAGGAGCAAACATGTCTTTTCGTACCAAGCTGTGCCGTGGCGTCATGATGGGGGTCGCGGCATGTCTGTCGGCTCTGCCCATCGCTGCGGCGGCACAAGACGCCGTGTTGTCGACCACCGGCAACGATCCCGAAGGAGCCGTCGTGCTCTCCACCGAGCAGGTCAGGAAAGGCTTTGAAGAGCGCTTCCCCGGCCTGGGGATTACCGAGGTCTCGCCTACGCCGTTCGAGGGTCTGTTTGAGATCCGTATCGGCACCGATCTGCTGTATGTCGACCCCGAGGTCAACTTCGTGTTGCAAGGTTCACTGATCGACGCCCGCACGCGCAGCGATCTCACTGCACAACGCATCGCGAAGCTTTCCGAAGTAGATTTCGAAAGCCTTCCGCTAGACGATGCCATCAAACAGGTGAAGGGTGACGGCAGCCGCCGTGTAGCGGTTTTCGAAGACCCGAATTGCGGCTATTGCAAGCTGCTGCACCAGACCCTTACGGACATCGACAACGTCACCGTCTACACCTTCCTGTACCCGATTCTGTCGCAAGACTCACATGAACGCTCGCGCAATATCTGGTGTGCTTCCGACCGCGCGGAGGCCTGGCGAGACTGGATGCTGAACGGCAAAGCGCCGCAAGCGGCGCAGTGCGAGACGCCAATTCAGCAGAACCTCGCACTGGGGCGCAGCCTTATGGTGACAGGTACGCCGGCCCTCTTCTTTGCCGACGGTTCGCGTATCAGTGGCGCGATGCCGGCGGAAAGCCTCGAGAAGAAGCTGACTGAGTCGTCGTCGAGCAACTGAGGGCCGCGTTACCTCTGAGCCTGCAAGGCGTTGTTCTCGAGTTCCATCTTCAGTGAAGGGGCAAGCTCGAGCGCGCGAGCCAGCTCGTCGAGATACGCGCGTTCCATGAAGCTGTCGCGCTCAGTCACCAACAAGCTCGCCAGATAGATCTCGGCGGCCATTTCGGGTGTCTGGGCAAGCTTCGCGATGGCCACCGGGTCGGCGGGCTTCTCGAGCTCTTCGTGCACCCAGCGCCTGTCGCCGTCGTCGCCCGACAAGCGTTGAACTTCCGCTTCAATAAGCTCTTTTTCGTCGGAGCCGATGTGGCCGTCTGCTTTGGCCGCGGCAATCATTGCAGCGAGCATGGCGCGGCTGTGCTGTTCCATCTGTGGGGTCTCCACATCGGTGAGACGCAAGGGGGTGGCAGGAGCCGGCGCGGTGCTCGCTGCAGCACCCGGCGTTGGTGTGGTTTGCCGCGATTGCCAATCCTGATACGTCTTAAGGGCTACGGCGCCGAGTGCCGCCGCACCGCCGTACCCCGCCAGCTTGCCGCCCATCTTGCGGAACTTCTTGTTGCCGAGCAACAGGCCGAGCGCCCCGCCCATTAACGCGCCGCCGCCGAAACCGCCCATGGCGCCCTGAGCCAGGTTCGAATTGTTAAGCGCGGAGCCTGTGTTCTGAGCGAGCCCTTTACCTGAGTGAAGGATCTGCTGTAGCAAGTGTTGAATAGACATCGGGTGCTCCGTTTTCGTGGTGTGCCACGGGCCAGGCCCTGCACGAGACCTTCAAGGTGGGGGTGAAACGGCTCAGCGTCAAGGCTCGGAAATGAAACATGGCACACGTCGTTGGAAACGAAATGTGCCATGTGTCCAAGGCGAGCCGTACGACAGCTTATTTCGACGTGGGCATTACGAATTCCGCGCCTTTGGCAATGCTGTCGGGCCAACGCTGCATGATGCTCTTCTGGCGCGTGTAAAAGCGAACGCCTTCTTCGCCATATGCGTGGCAATCGCCGAAGAGGCTGTCCTTCCAACCGCCGAAGCCGTGCCATGCCATCGGTACAGGAATAGGCACGTTCACACCCACCATGCCCACCTCGATACGGCGCCCAAATTCTCGGGCAATGCCGCCGTCGCGAGTGTAGAGGCTCACGCCGTTGGCGAACTGATGCTTGTTGATCAGTTCAACGGCGTCGGCGAAGTTGGCTACCCGTACGCACGACAGCACTGGGCCAAAGATCTCTTCCTTGTAGATGCGCATGTCGGGCGTGACATGGTCAAACAGTGTTCCGCCCATCCAAAATCCGCCTTCATAGCCCTGGCCTGTCGTGGAGGCGTCGAAGTCGCGCCCATCGGCTACGAGCGTGGCGCCTTCGTTGACCCCTTGTTCGATGTAACCGGTAATGCGTTCCAGCGCACCGGCGTGAACAATGGGGCCCATTTCGGCATCAAGCTCCATGCCGTTCTTGATTTTCAGAGCGCGAGCACGCTCGGCGAGGATGGGCACCAGTTTGTCGCCCACGTCGCCCACCAAAACGCCTACCGAAATGGCCATGCAACGCTCGCCGGCAGAACCGTAACCGGCGCCGATCAGAGCGTCAGCTACCTGCTCAAGGTCGGCGTCGGGCATGACCACCATATGATTCTTCGCGCCGCCCAATGCCTGCACACGCTTGCCGTGGCGGGCACCCGTTTCGTAAATGTAGTTGGCGATGGGCGTGGATCCAACAAACGAGATCGCCTTGATGTCGGGGTGGACCAGAATTGCGTCCACGGCTTCCTTGTCACCTTGCACAACGTTGAAGACGCCGTCGGGCAGCCCGGCCTGTTGGAGCAGTTCGGCCATTAGCAGCGAAGCCGACGGATCGATGGGGCTGGGCTTAAGGATGAAGCAGTTCCCCGCCGCAATGGCCACCGGGAACATCCACAGCGGCACCATGGCAGGAAAGTTGAACGGGGTGACACCGGCGACCACGCCTAATGGTTGACGCAGTGTCCAGTTATCGATGCCGGTGGATACTTGGTCGGTGAAGTCGGATTTCAGCAGCTGCGGGATACCGCAGGCGAACTCCACGATCTCGATGCCGCGTGTCACTTCGCCCTGTGCGTCGGTGAACACTTTGCCATGCTCGAGCGTGATGGCACGAGCCAACTCATCCTTATGCTCATTGAGCAGTGCAAGGAAACGGAACATGACGCGGGCGCGCCGAATCGGCGGAGTGTTGGCCCAGGCGGGGAAGGCCGCTTTTGCCGCATTCACGGCGGCGTCGATCTCTGCGGAGGCGCCCATGGCCACGCGGCCGGTCACTTGTCCGGTGGCGGGGTTATACACGTCGCCACTGCGTTGGGGATTCAGACCGTCGAGCTTGCCGCCAATCCAATGGCCGATGCTCGCCAGCGTGGTGTTCTCGTGAGGGTTTCCCATTGTC
>CAZPYF010000149.1:0-5975 GCA_964590015.1 uncultured Burkholderiaceae bacterium | reverse complement strand
ACTGGAATACAACACTCCGTTTCAGTTGCTGATTGCCGTGATCTTGTCTGCGCAGGCCACTGATCGCTCGGTGAATCTGGCCACACGCCGCTTCTTTCCCAGCCACGGTACGCCCGAAGGCCTACTCGCTTTGGGGGAGGAAGGGCTCGCCGAACACATCAAGACCATAGGTCTTTACCGAACCAAGGCGCGCAACGTGATCGCCACTTGTCGCATGTTGATCGAACTTCACGGCGGCAAAGTGCCGGAAGACCGCACTGCACTCGAGGCCTTGCCCGGCGTCGGGCGTAAAACCGCCAACGTGGTGTTGAACACGGCCTTTGGGCACCCCACGATTGCCGTCGACACCCATATCTTCCGCGTTTCGAATCGCACCGGCATCGCGCCCGGCAAGAATGTGGTCGAGGTCGAACGGCGCCTGGAACGCGTCGTACCCAAGCCCTTCCTGCAAGACGCGCATCACTGGCTAATTCTTCACGGCCGCTACATCTGTGTGGCGCGCAAGCCAAAATGCCCGCAATGCGGCATCGCCGACCTCTGCGAATACAAGTACAAAACACTCGCATAACGCGATAGCGGCAGCGCGCTGGCACGAGACTGCGCCGGCTGAAAATCACCTCGACGACATTCTCGGGTTTTCCGCACACCTATGTAAAACCCGCATGGAAAGGCGTGGGCGCACCTTTCATACTTCATGCATTCTGATTTTTGTAACTATGCCGTGTCCACGAGGCAACCCATGACCGACCACATACTCGAGACCAAGAATCTCGTGAAGGAATTTCGGGGCTTCATTGCCGTGAATGATGTCAACCTGAAGGTTCGCAGGGGAACCATTCACGCACTGATTGGCCCGAACGGGGCCGGCAAAACCACGTGCTTCAACCTGCTCACGAAGTTTCTGCCCCCAACATCGGGCCAGATCTTCTTTAACGGAGCTGAAATCACACGCGAAGCCCCGGCCGACATCGCGCGGCGCGGCATCATCCGTTCATTTCAGATTTCCGCCGTATTTCCCCAACTCACCGTGCTCGAGAACGTGCGTATCGGGCTGCAGCGCGGCACCGGCGAATCATTCCACTTCTGGCGCAGCGACAAGATCTTGAACCGGCTCAACGACCAGGCACTCGAACTGCTGAAGCAAGTCGACCTCGAGCCGTTCGCACAAGAAACCACGGTGAACCTGCCCTATGGCCGCAAGCGTGCACTCGAAATCGCCACAACCCTTGCCATGGACCCCGAGCTCATGCTGCTCGACGAGCCCACTCAAGGCATGGGCCATGAAGACGTTGATCGCGTCACGCAACTCATCAAGAAGGTCAGTGAAGGGCGCACCATTCTGATGGTCGAACACAATATGAATGTCGTTTCTCAAATAGCCGATACCATCACCGTGCTCTCGCGCGGCGCCGTGCTCGCCGAAGGCCCATACCAAGAGGTCTCACGCAACCCGGCGGTTATGGAAGCCTACATGGGCACTTCGGCCGGCGAACTCGAAGGAGCCCACTAATGAGCACTCCTGCACTCGAGGTTCGCGACCTGCAAGCCTGGTATGGCGAATCTCATGTCTTGCACGGCATCAACTTCAGCGTCGGGCAAGGCGAAGTGGTCACACTACTGGGGCGCAACGGCTCCGGGCGCACCACCACGCTCAGGGCAATCCTGGGCCTCACCGGCTCGCGCACCGGCTCTGTGCGTATCCAAGGCACTGAAGCCATCGGCCTGCCTACGTACCGTATCGCCCACCTGGGGGTGGGCTATTGCCCTGAAGAGCGCGGCATCTTCGCCAGCCTGTCGTGCGAAGAGAACCTGCTGCTTCCGCCGTCGGTCGGCACACTGGGCGGCGGCATGTCGCTCGCCGAAATCTATGACATGTTCCCGAACCTCGAGGAACGACGCCACTCACCGGGTACGCGGCTCTCTGGTGGTGAGCAACAGATGCTCGCGGTGGCCCGCATCCTGCGTACCGGTGCGAACCTGCTCCTGCTCGACGAAATATCGGAAGGCCTGGCGCCCGTAATTGTGCAGGCCCTTTCCCGAATGATTACGACACTCAAGGCGAAGGGGTATACCATCGTGATGGTCGAGCAGAACTTCCGTTTCGCCGCCCCCCTGGCCGATCACTTCTACGTCGTGGAACATGGCCAGATCGTCGAAAACTTCGTTGCATCCGAGCTCGAAACGAAGCAAGACACCCTCAATACTCTGCTCGGCGTCTGAACGACCCGTGCACGCATACTAAAAACTTACCAACAAAGTAAAGCACCATCGCCGGCGATCCCGGCACCATCAAGGAGACAACCCGATGAAACTTCGCACCCTACCCGCCGTTCTGGCTCTAGCCGGTTTTGGCGCCGTGGCACCACTACAGGCAGCCGGCATTTCCGACGATGTCATTCGCATCGGCTTCATCACCGACATGTCGGGCGTCTACTCCGACATCGACGGCCCGGCGGGCGGCGACTCGATCCGAATGGCCATCGAAGACATGGGCGGCGAAATTAACGGCAAGAAGATCGAGCTGTTGGTCGCCGACCACCAGAACAAAGCCGACATCGCCTCGGCGCGCGCCCGTGAATGGTTCGACGAGCAGAAAATCGACGTCCTGATCGGCGGCACCAACTCCAGCACGGCGCTGGCCATGGCCGGCGTCGCCGCTGAAAAGCAGCGCCCCTTCATATCGGTGGGTGCAGCCGCCTCCGACCTCACCAATGCACAGTGCTCGCCCTACACCGTGCATTACGCCTATGACACCACCGCGCTCGCACGTGGCACGGGCTCGGCCGTGGTGAACAACGGCGGCAAAGAGTGGTTCTTTCTTACGGCCGACTACGCCTTCGGCCACGCTCTTGAGCGCGATACGTCCAACGTAGTGAAACAAGCCGGCGGCAAGATCGTGAATGCCGTACGCGCCCCGCTCAGCACCACCGACTTCTCGTCGTTCATGCTGCAGGCACAGTCTTCCGGTGCTCAGATTCTTGGCTTGGCCAACGCCGGCGGCGACTTCGTCAACTCTGTGAAGGCAGCGCGCGAATTCGGCGTCACGCCCGGCATGAACCTGGCCGGTCTGCTGGTATTCATCAACGACGTCCATGCACTGGGGCTCGACGCCACGCAAGGCATGTACCTTACGTCCGGCTGGTACTGGGACATGGATGACGAGTCGCGCAAATGGGCGGAGCGCTTCAACGCTAAGCACAAGCGCATGCCGTCGTTCCTGCAAGCGGGCGACTACTCTTCCGCTTCGTTCTACCTGCGTGGTGTGAAGGAAACCGGCACCGACGATCCCGACACCATGATGAAGTGGATGAAGTCGAACCGCATCAAAGACTTCTTCGCCAAAGACGGCTACGTTCGTGAAGACGGCCGCATGATCTACGACATGTATCTCGTGCAGGTGAAGAAGCCCGAAGATTCCAAAGCCGCCTGGGACTACTACAACATTGTTGAGCGTCTGCCAGGAGACAAGGTCTACGGTTCCCTTGAAGAGTCAACCTGCAAGCTGGTGAAAAAGTAAGCGAACTAGTTATCACGCCCCTCGCAGCCTTCGGCGCCAGGGGCGTGCTCGCTCGCGCACACGCCATTCGCTTCATCTTGGATCACCAACGTTATGACTGACCTCTTCGGCATCCCCATTCAGGCGCTGCTCGGCCAGGTACTCCTGGGTCTGGTAAACGGATCATTCTATGCAGTGCTGTCTTTGGGCCTGGCGGTAATCTTCGGCCTGCTCAACATCATCAACTTCGCTCACGGCGCGCTCTACATGCTTGGAGCCTTCCTGGCGTGGATGGGGTTGTCTTACTTCGGCCTGAACTATTGGGTCATGCTGATCGTCTCGCCGCTATTGGTGGGCGCGTTCGGCATTCTGCTCGAAAAAACACTCATTCGGCACTTGTACAAGCTCGATCACCTGTACGGTCTGCTGCTCACCTTCGGCCTTACGCTGCTGCTGGAAGGCGTCTTCCGTAGCTTCTACGGTGTCTCGGGGCAACCCTATACCACGCCCGCCCTTCTGCAAGGCGGCGTGAACCTGGGCTTCATGTATCTACCGATCTACCGCGCCTGGGTCGTCGTGGCGTCGATCGTCGTGTGTCTGGCCACCTGGTTCATGATCGAAAAGACCCGATTGGGTGCGCTGCTGCGGGCCGGCACCGAAAACCCCAAGCTGGTGGAAGCCTTCGGGGTGAACGTGCCCCGCATGGTCACGCTCACCTACGGGTTCGGCGTGGCCCTGGCCGGGTTTGCCGGTGTGCTGGCGGCGCCTGTGATGCAGGTTTCACCGCTCATGGGGTCGAACCTGATCATCGTCGTGTTCGCTGTGGTGGTGATCGGTGGCATGGGCTCGATCATGGGGTCGATTCTTACCGGTCTGGGCCTGGGCATCGTTGAAGGCCTCACCAAAGTCTTCTGGCCTGAAGCCTCGAACACGGTCGTGTTCATTATCATGGTCATCGTTCTTCTGCTGCGCCCGGCAGGTCTTTTCGGGAAAGAAAAATGAACCGTCAGTTGGCACTTTATCTTGTTCTCGCGATTATCATCGCGCTACTGCCGGCCATGGGCGCGTACCCGATCTTCGTCATGAAGATCATGTGCTATGCCCTCTTTGCCTGTGCCTTCAACTTGCTGCTGGCGTACACCGGTCTCCTGTCGTTCGGGCATGCCGCCTTCCTGGGTGGTGCTGCCTATGCCACCGGCCACTCGCTGGCGGTATGGGGCTTTCCCACGCTGTTGGGGCTCTTGTTCGGCACGGCGGTGGCGGCGATCCTGGGTCTGCTCATGGGCGCGCTGGCGATTCGCCGCAGCGGCATCTACTTCGCCATGATTACGCTGGCGATGGCGCAGATGATCTTCTTCTATTTCCTGCAGGCGCCGTTCACGCACGGGGAAGACGGCTTGCAAGGCATTCCGCGCGGCAACATTTTCGGTATCGATCTTTCCAACGACCTGAACCTCTACTACCTCGTGCTGGCAGTGTTCATCTTCGGCTTCATGGTGTGCTGGCGTACGGTGAACTCGCCCTTCGGGCAGGTGCTGAAAGCCTTGCGCGAGAACGAAGCCCGGGCGGTCTCATTGGGCTATGACGTGGCACGCTTCAAGCTGCTGGTATTCGTGCTGTCGGCCACGCTGGCGGGGCTGGCGGGGGCCACGAAGTCGCTGGTCTTCGTTTCGGCCACGCTCTCTGACGCCACCTGGCAGATGTCGGGGCTGGTGATTCTCATGACGCTTATTGGCGGCCTTGGAACCTTTCTTGGTCCGGTGTTGGGCGCCCTCATCGTGGTCTTGCTGGAAAACAAGGTAGGCGAATTCGGGCACATGCTCACGCAAGTGACCGGTATCGGGTGGTTCCAGGTGCTGGGTGAGTCGGTCACCATGGTCATCGGCCTGATCTTCATTATCTGCGTGATGGCGTTCCGCCGTGGCATCGTGGGCGAAATTCTGCACCGCTACGGGCAACGCAAGGCAACGACTTAGTCTGCGGAAAGCGGGCTTTGCAACGCGAAAAGCGGGCGGCGCAACGCCGCCCGCCGCTTCTTGGTCCGCTCAGCTTGATTGGCCCCCCACCGCACAGCCCAATCAAGCGTATTTTCGTGCACCAGCCCCGCAGGCCACTCAGACGTATTTTCGTGCATCGACCACGCAGGCCGCTTAGGCGTATTTTCGTGCACCGACCACACAGCCGACAGCAGCCAGTGTTACCACCAGCATCAAGACACTGACCTGCTCGTTTAATAGCACTGCAGCCAAACCCAACGCCATGAACGGCTGTAGCAGTTGCAGCTGGCCCACGGCGGCGATGCCGCCTTGCGCGAGGCCCCGATACCAAAACATGAAGCCGATCAGCATGCTGAAGAGCGACACATAGGCAAGCCCCACCCACGCGGGTACGCCCACATGGTCGAACGAAGCCGGCCACTGCCAAATCATGAGCGGCAACATCACCGGCAGCGACAACACCAGCGCCCAGCAGATCACCT
>CAZPYF010000148.1:0-6057 GCA_964590015.1 uncultured Burkholderiaceae bacterium | reverse complement strand
TGAGCATGCACATGACCGGCCAGGTGCCCTTCCGCGATGTCTACGTACACGGCCTCGTGTGCGACATGGAAGGCAAGAAGATGAGCAAGTCGAAGGGCAACACCATCGACCCGGTCGATCTCATTGACGGCGTCGATCTCGACACGCTGCTCGAGAAACGCAGCACGGGCCTCATGAACCCGCGCCAAGCCGAGAGCATCCGCAAAAAAACGCGCAAAGATTATCCGCAGGGTATACCGGCCTATGGCACCGACGCCCTGCGTTTCACCATGGCGGCGTACGCTACGCTGGGCCGCAACATCAATTTCGACCTGAAGCGCTGCGAGGGGTATCGCAACTTCTGCAATAAGCTCTGGAACGCCACGCGCTACGTGTTGATGAATACCGAAGGGCACGCCCTGCGCGACGACACGCTGGTGCACGAAGGCGTCACCATCAAGGCCGAGACATCGGTCGTCGACCATTGGATCATCAGCCAGCTGCAGCGCCTTGAGGCCGACGTGGAACGCGGCTTCGCCGATTACCGCTTCGACAACATCGCCAACGCCATCTACCACTTCGTGTGGGACGAATACTGCGATTGGTATGTCGAGCTGGCCAAGGTGCAACTGCAACACGGTACGCCGGCGCAACAGTTGGGCACACGCCGTACGCTCATACGGGTATTGGAAGCCGTGCTGCGATTGGCTCACCCCATCATTCCTTTCATTACCGAGGAGCTGTGGCAGAAGGTGTCGGTCGTTGCGGGGAAACGTGTGCCCGACGAAGCGGCCAGCATCTGCGTTCAACCCTATCCGCGCAGCAATGCCGAGGCTATTGATGCCGCCGCCGAAGCACACGTTGCCGAACTCAAGGCTCAAGTGGAGGCGGTGCGCGCGCTACGCGGCGAGATGAATCTGTCGCCGGCCCAGCGGGTGCCGCTCATCGCACGGGGCGACAATGCCGTGCTGAACCAGAACGGCGAGTATCTGAAGGCACTTGCCAAGCTCAGCGACGTCGAGATTGTCGACACGCTGCCGGAACTGGGCGCGCCAGTACAGATCGTAGGCACCACCGAGCTGATGCTGCACGTCGAGATCGATGTGGCTGCGGAGCGGGCACGCCTCGGCAAGGAAGTCGCGCGTCTGGAAGGCGAGATTGCCAAGGCGCACAGCAAGCTCTCCAACGAAAGCTTCGTTCAACGAGCGCCGGCTCAGGTGGTGGAGCAGGAAAAGGCGCGCGTCGCGCAGTTCGGCGAAACGCTGGCGCGTGTGCGGGAGCAGCTTGAGAAACTGCCGGCGGCGTAAGCATGCGGAGCCGGCGGCGTAACACGCACGGAATGTACTTGGCGCCCCCTCAACGGGGCGTGCCGAGCAGCCTCATAACGCCGCAACTCGGAGCCCTACCACCATGCCATATGGCGGTTAGGGCTCCAACGTCTTCAAGAACGCTTCGTCACGTTTCGTGAGCCACCCTTCCCTGCGTGCCGCCTCGATCAAATCGGGGCGGCGCGCGGCCGTCAGGGCGAGCGACTGCTGGCGCCGCCAGATAGCGATCTGAGCATGATGGCCTGAGCGCAGCACCTCGGGTACTTCAATCCCTTGATAGGTTTCGGGGCGGGTATAGTGCGGGCTGTCGAGCAGGCCGCTGGTGACTTCATTGAAGGAATCTTCACGCGCCGACTGAGCGTCGTTCAGCGCACCGGGCAGTAGCCGCACCGCCGCATCAATGCAGGCCAATGCCGCAATTTCACCGCCCGAAAGCACAAAATCACCCAGCGAAACCTCGTGGGTGACCCGCCGATCAATGAAGCGTTGATCGATGCCCTCGTAGCGCCCGCAAATCAGTACGGCCCCTTGGCTATCGGCCAGATGCTGCGCCATGGCTTGATCGAATCGACGGCCGGCCGGGCTCATCAGTATCACGGGAATGGCGCCCTCTTCTGCACCACGTGCAGTCAGCGCGGCGTCTAGAGCGCGTTCAAGAGGTTCGCCTAGCATCACCATGCCGGGGCCACCGCCATACGGGCGGTCGTCGACGGTACGGTGAACGTCTTCGGTAAAGTCGCGTGGGTTCCAGACCTGCATCGACCACAAGCCCAGACGTCGAGCGCGGCCCGTTACCCCGACATCGCCCACTGCGGGGAACATCTCGGGAAACAAGGACACGATATCGATGTGCATGACTCACCCCAAAGCCCACCGGCTGGAAGAAGCCGGCGTTTGACGACAATGCGGCCTAGAAATCGGCCGGCCAGTCGGTGTCGAGCCGCTGATTTGCCAGGTCGACGGTATGAACGTGCGCCGCCACGAACGGAATCAGCGTCTCCACTGCTCGGCCTTTAGCATCGAGCACAGGCGTGACCACACCGGCATCATCACGTGTTTGACGCGCCACACTCAGAATGGCATGGACGCCGTTATCGGTGACGTTTTCGACCACGCCAAGCAATACGCTTTGGCCATTGTGTTCGCCATATACCGCACAGCCCAGCAGATCGACCCAGTAATATTCGTCTTCCTGGGCAGCGGGAAAGGCGGCACGAGACACCCAGACCGTACTGCCTCGCAGCACTTCGGCCTGGTCGCGGTCTTCAATACCTTGCAAGCTGGCCACGATCGTGCTGCCCTGCGTACGGCTTTTCAGAACCCTGAACAGTTTGGCAGGCGCCGTCGTGCCGGAGTGTAGAGGCGCGACAGGGCCGCGCAGCCACCACTCACGCACATTCAGCAAGGTAGAGGAACCGGCTGCGTGCGGCTGAATCTTCACCCAGCCACGCAAACCATAGGCACCGCTCACACGGCCGAGCTCGACCAGGTCTTGAGGTGTAGAGACCATGGCGACCTCTTCAGCACGTGACACGATGCAAAGCCCTGAAAGACAAGGCTCAGGCAGCGTTCTGAGCGGCGCTGTACTGCTTGACCAGACGTTCAACGGCAGGCGAAAGCTGAGCGCCGTTCTCGACCCAATACGTTACGCGGTCTTGCGCGAGACGCAGGTTCTCGACGCCTTCCTTGCCGACGGGGTTGTAAAAGCCCAGACGCTCAATGAAACGCCCATCGCGGCGGTTGCGGGAATCGGCAGCAACTACGTTATAGAAAGGGCGCTTCTTCGAGCCGCCACGGGCCAGACGAATTACAACCATGGTAATCCTTTGATAGTGTTGTGAAAAACAGAGAATTCTAGCATTTATCGCCTATCAACGGGGAGAAGCGAGTGCGATGCATGCCAGGCTTGAAAACAAAACAACAACTGGGTGGCGCGATCGCCACCCAGTAAGATCAACGGCGACGCATGAAATGCCACATGCTGTCGCCTTGCGAACGTTGCGCCACCAGGGTATTGCCGGTCTGGCTGCAGAACGCCTGGAAATCGCGTTCTGCGTGCGGGTCGGTGGTGATGACCTTGAGCACCTCGCCTGACGCCATGTGCGCTAAAGCCTTCTTGGCCCGCAGTATGGGCAGCGGGCATTTTAAACCCGAAGCATCGACCTCTGAGTGGGCTTGCGGCAGCTCGCCCTGAGGATCAGACGCCGCACTCATACTTGAACCTGCGAACCCATGCGCTCTCGTACCCATGTCTCAACTGCGGCAATAGCTTGCGGCAGCGCATTCGTGTCGGTGCCGCCACCCATGGCCATATCGGGCCGGCCGCCGCCTTTACCGCCCACTTGCCCGGCGACCATTCCAACGAGTTCACCGGCCTTGACACGGTCGATGAGATCGGACGTGACGCCAGCCACAATACTGATCTTGCCGTCGGTGGCTGCGGCGAGAAGCACAATGGCCGAACCCAGTTTGTCTTTAAGCTGATCGATCATGCCACGCAGCGCCTTGGGGTCGGTGCCGGCAAGGCTGGCTACCAACAGCCGGCTGCCACCGTCGAGCACCACAGCTTGTTCGGCGAGATTGCTGCCCACGGACGCGGCCTGCTTGCTCTTGAGGCGATCAAGCTCGCGTTCCAGCGACTTGACCTGATTCTGCAGCACGCCTATGCGTTCAACCAGTTCAGTAGGCTGTGCCTTGATGGTGGAGGCGGCGCGCATCAGCGTGTCGTTTACTTGATGCACCCACGCCAGCGCGTTGTCACCCGTAATGGCTTCGACCCGGCGAACACCCGCCGCAACGCCGCCTTCCGACACGATCTTGAACAGACCGATGTCTCCGGTACGGCCCACATGAGTGCCGCCACAGAGTTCGCGTGAAGTACCGATATCGAGCACCCGCACGGTGTCACCATACTTCTCGCCAAACAGGGCCATTGCGCCGCCCTGCACGGCTTCGTCGTAGCTCATGAGCTGCGCGCCGGTGGCATGGTTCTGAAGAATCTCGTCGTTGACGATGCGTTCCACACGCGCGATCTGTTCGTGGCTCATCGGCGCATCGTGCGCAAAATCGAAGCGCGTTTTTTCGGCATCAACCAGAGAGCCGCGCTGCTGCACGTGCGCGCCCAGCACTTCACGCAACGCCTTATGCATGAGATGGGTGGCCGAGTGGTTACGCATGGTGCGCACCCGGTGCTCCGCATTGACGTGCGCCTGAACCGTGTCGCCGACACGCAGTTCGCCTTCGAGAACCTGGCCATGGTGGCCAAACACGTTCGCTTGAATCTTTTGAGTGTCGGCCACTTCGAAACGCACGCCGGCGGCTTCAAGCAGCCCGTTATCGCCCACCTGACCGCCCGATTCAGCATAGAACGGCGTGGCGTCGAGCACCACTATGGCTTGTTGCCCTGGCTGCGCGACGTCAACCGACGTGCCATCGACATACAAGGCGGTGACGCGGCCACTGCCTTGCAGCGACTCATAGCCTTCAAAGCGCGTTTCGTCGCCTTGATAGCTGAGCCCTTCGGCGGCCTTAAACTTACCTGCCGCGCGTGCTTGCTCGCGCTGCCGCTGCATGGCCGCGTCGAACCCATCGTGATCGATGCCTACCCCGCGCTCGCGGCAGATATCGGCCGTGAGATCGACCGGGAAACCATAGGTATCGTACAACGTGAAGAGCGTTTGGCCATCGAGCACACTGTTTTCGGGAATGCCCGCTAACGCCGCCTCGAGAATCTTCATACCGTGTTCGAGCGTTTCAATGAAACGCTCTTCTTCCTGGCGCAGCACCTGTTCGACGCGAGCCTGCTGATTGGCCAGCTCAGGGTACGCGCCGCCCATTTCGGCGACCAGGTCTGCCACCAGGCGGTGGAAGAACGGCCGAGGCTGACCGAGCTTGTGACCGTGGCGCAGCGCCCGGCGCACAATGCGACGCAGCACATAACCGCGGCCCTCGTTGCTGGGTATCACCCCATCGACGATCAGGAAACTGCAGGCCCGGATATGGTCGGCAATCACCTTGAGCGAATTGTCTTCAAGATCGGCGCTACCGGTTTCGCGTGCCGCAGCCTCGATCAGCCTGCGGAAAAGATCGATGTCGTAGTTCGAATGCACGTGCTGCAGCACCGCTGCGATACGCTCGAGACCCATTCCGGTGTCGACACAGGGCTTGGGCAGCGGCGTAAGCGTACCGGCCGCGTCGCGTTCAAACTGCATGAACACGAGGTTCCAGATCTCGATGTAGCGGTCGCCGTCTTCCTCGGGCGAGCCGGGAGGGCCGCCCCAGACATCGGGCCCATGATCGTAGAAAATTTCGGAGCACGGGCCACAGGGCCCCGTGTCGGCCATCTGCCAGAAATTGTCAGACGCGTAGCGTGCGCCCTTGTTGTCGCCGATGCGAATGATGCGCTCGGCAGGCACCCCGATTTCGTTTTCCCAGATGCCGTAGGCTTCGTCATCTTCGTGGTACACGGTGACCCACAACTTCTCGGCCGGAAGCTGGTACACGGTGGTAAGCAATTCCCACGCGTAGCGGATCGCATCACGTTTGAAATAATCGCCGAAGCTGAAATTGCCCAGCATCTCGAAGAATGTGTGATGCCTGGCGGTATAACCCACGTTCTCCAGGTCGTTGTGCTTACCACCGGCGCGCACACAGCGCTGCGACGATGTGGCTCGAGCATACGGCCGGGTTTCGGCACCAGTGAAGACATCCTTGAACTGCACCATGCCGGAATTCGTGAAGAGCAACGTAG
>CAZPYF010000147.1:0-6057 GCA_964590015.1 uncultured Burkholderiaceae bacterium | reverse complement strand
TCACGCTATTCTTTGCGCTTCTTATGGGGCTGCCGTTGTTGACGGCCATGTTCCCGAACCGGACGCTATCGATGGTGGATGCCTTTTACCGGGCCGGCTCACTGGTCTTTGGTGGCGGGCATGTCGTACTGCCATTGCTGCAGGCCGAGGTCGTGCCTTCTGGCTGGGTCAGCAATGATGCGTTTCTGGCGGGTTACGGTGCCGCGCAGGGTGTCCCAGGGCCACTTTTCACCTTCGCAGCGTTTCTCGGCGCCTCGATGAACCAGGGGCCATCTGGTTGGCTCGGCGGCGTGATTTGCCTGGTGACGATCTTCGTGCCGTCCTTCCTACTCGTCGTGGGTGTGTTGCCGTTTTGGGAACGTCTGCGTCGCAACACTCGCACGCAAGCGGCGTTATTGGGCATCAATGCGGCTGTGGTCGGCCTGCTGCTGGCAGCCCTCTATCAACCGGTGTGGACGAGCGCGATTCATGCACCGCAAGACTTCGGCTTGGCTCTCGTGGCACTGGTTGCCCTGATGTTCTGGAAGCTCCCGCCGTGGCTAGTCGTAGTCAGCAGTGGTGTCGCGGGCGGGTTGTTGAGTGTGATCTTGTGAGGTTCCGAGGATGACTTTTCGTTACTCCCCAAGCGCACGCTCCAAAAACTCCAATCGATCTTGCCCCCAGAACGGCTCGTCGTTATAGACGTACCATGGTGCGCCGAACACCTGCCGCTCTATGGCGCTTTGAGTGTTTTCGTCGTAAAGCGGCCGCGCATCGTCGCGCGCGGCATATAAGGCATCGCCGTTCAAGCCGGATTCCACCGCAACCTGTATCAGCGTGTCCGGATCCGAAATATTGCGGTCTTGAGCCCAGACCGCGCGGAATATCGCACCCAGCAACTGCAGGGCGGCATCAGTGCCAACCTGCGTGATGGCCGCTGCCACCATTAAAGAGGGAGCCTCATCATCGACCACGGGGAAATGTTTGGGATGTATGTTTAACGGTAGGCCGAGATGTTCCGACCATCGCTTGAGCTCCACCAGGCGATAGGCTTGCCGCTGAGGCGCGCGCTGCTTCAACGGTAAGCCGCCGGAAACCGGAAATATTGTCGAGGCCAGTGCAAAGGGACGCGGCTGCACCGTCGCTCCATGGCGAGATGCGATGGCCAGAAGGCGGTCGTGGCCCAGGTAAGCCCAAGGTGACTGTGGCGAGAAGTAATATTCGATTGTTTTCATGAGGGAGTCTCCTTTGGTTGTCGGCGTGATGGGATCTTTAGCTACCGCCGCTGCGACGTATGTTAAGCGCTGATCGCCCGCCCCATCCGAGCCTGACCGGCGATCACGCCGAATGCCCGTAAGTGTGCCGATGGAATACGCTCATGTTTAACAGGCAGACCGTATCTACCTTCGCCGCCCCAGCGCGTGCTACCAATACCCGAGCACTTTCCACCAGACGCCGCCGACCGTCACCCACACCAGTAGGTTCACGACGCTCATAATGAAACCGGCCCGCCACCATTCGCCCAGCGTGACGTAGTTCGAGCCGAAGATGACTGGCGAGGTGCCGGTAGCGTAGTGCGTGAGGGTCATCATGATGGATGAGGTTGCGGCCATCATAAGCACGAACGGCATGGGTGGCGCGCCCATTGCGAGTCCCACGGTAAGGAAGGCGCCCATCATGGCAGTGATGTGGGCAGTGGTGCTGGCGAAGAAGTAGTGCGAGTACAGAAAGACCAGTATCAACAGGGCGCTGGCTGCCTGCCAACCCATGCCGGTGTCGGCAATGAGGTCGCGCATGGTGCCAGAGAACCAGGCAATCACGCCGAGCTCATTGAGCTGGCCGGCCATCATGACCAGTGCGCCGAACCAGATCAGGGTGTCCCAAGCGGTTTTCTCGCCCAGTATGTCTTGCCAGGTGAGCACGCCGGTCAGCAACAAAATGGCCAAGCCAATAAACGCGGTGGTGGTGGGATCGAGTTGAAAGGCAGGACCGAAAAGGCGCATGGGAATATCGGCCCAGAGCAGCAGCAGGGTCATGAAGACACCCAGCGTGAGCTTTTCGTTTCTTGAAACGGGGCCCAGGGCCGCCAGGCGCGCCTTGGCGAAGGTGGTGGCGTCCGGTGTGACCTTGATCTCTGGCGGGTAGAACACATACAACACCAGCGGCATCAGCGCCAGGGCCACCAGGCCCGGCAGCAGCATGGCCAGCGCCCATGTTGTCCAACTCAAGGTGATGGCGGCGCCCGTTGCCTCGGCGATGAGCTTGACCGTTAGCGGGTTGGGTGCCGTGGCGGTGATGAACATGGCCGATGTGATGGGGTTGGCATGGTAATTCACCAGTGCCAGGTATTTGCCGATTTTCCCGGTGTTCTGGGCCTCGGGGGTGGAGTTGAAGCTGTGCGCGATCGACAGCATGATCGGGTGGATAATTCCGCCCCCGCGTGCGGTGTTGCTGGGCGTCACGGGCGCCAGGATCAACTCTGACAGGGCCAGCCCGTAGCCGACACCGAGCGTGCGTTTGCCGAATACAGAGATCGAATAATAGCCAATACGAGCCCCCAATCCGGTTTTAGTCAACGCGCGCGAGATCATTACCGCAGCGGCGATCAGCCAGATCAGCGGGCTGCTGAAGCTGCTCAGCGCGTCTCTGATTGCGATGCCGGGGTGATCGCTGGTTACGTGGCTGGCAGCCACCAGCACCACAGCAATGATCGACAGTGCCCCCAACGGCATGGCCTTGCCAATAATTGCGGCAATGGTGCCGATGAACATGGCGAGCATCAGCCATCCCTGATCAGAAACCTCGGCCGGCTGCGGCAATAGCCACACTCCTAGGCCGATGGCGATGGCGATCAGTGCGGGTAACGGCCGCAGGTCGGAAGTGGGTTCGGGGTTGGATTTAAGTTCCACGGGGACCTCCATTGCTAACTATGAGCGTGCTTGAGCCATCATTAACTGGTCTAGCGCATTGCCGAATGCTCGACGGTCAGACTGGCTCAGTGATGCGGCCTGCCCGTATCGACGCCGGCGCTGCGCAGCTCTTCCATCATGTCGCGCATGGCCAGCGGCGTCTGTCAGGGTAGTGGAACACGAGTCATGCTGCTTCTAATTCACTGTGATCATGGATAACGGTCGTTTGCTTCTCTGGATTCAGCCAGACGCTGCCTACGGGTTGCCAGTTTCGCGTATTGCCCGACCACCGTGCAGGATGCTGAGCGGGCGTGACGTAACGGATCTCGCTATGGCGATGCTATCAGGTACAGGTAAACGAACTGGCCGCGAACCTGGGTCGGCAGATACGTCACATCCCAGCTCCACACCGCGTTGGCGTGGTCGGCACGATGGCGCCGTGGCGGGCCCTTGCGCTGGGGCGCGGCTTGGCGACCACGACGGCGCTGTTCTCCCGCCGCATGCAGGATGCGATAGAAGGTCGATTCCGAGGCAAGATACCGTTGCTCATCATCCAGCAGCCGCGCAACAATCTGCGCCGCTGGCAAGCTGGCAAACTGCGGTCGGTGGCAGACATCCAGCACCGCATTGAACTTCTGCTGGCAGCCCTCTATCAACCGGTGTGGACGAGCGCGATTCATGCACCGCAAGACTTCGGCTTGGCTCTCGTGGCCCTGGTTGCCCTGATGTTCTGGAAGCTGCCGCCGTGGCTAGTCGTAGTCGCCGATCACGTTTGCATAAACCATGGCCACGCCCACGGTTTTAGTAGACGCGAGGCCTCGACGTCAGTTACGTTGCTTCCGACACTGACCCTTATAACGCCCCAATATGATTATTTCCGCCTCCACCGATTACCGCGCCGCCGCCCAACGTCGACTTCCCCCCTTTCTTTTTCACTATATCGACGGGGGAGCCTACGCCGAACATACCTTGCGGCGAAACGTGGAAGATCTCTCTGGCGTGGAATTGCGCCAACGAGTGCTGAAAGACATGTCTCAGCTCGATCTGACCACCGAGTTGTTCGGCGAGACATTGTCGATGCCGGTGACAATGGCACCCATCGGGTTGTGCGGCATGTTCGCGCGGCGGGGGGAGATCCAGGCCGCCCGCGCGGCGGACAAGCACGGCATCCCATTCACGCTCTCGAGCGTGTCCGTGTGTTCGATCGAAGAAGTGGCGCCCACCATCAAGCGGCCCATGTGGTTCCAGCTCTACGTGTTGAAAGACCGGGGCTTCATGAGGAATATTCTGGAGCGCGCCAAGGCGGCGGGCTGCTCGGCATTGGTGTTTACCGTCGACATGCCGACTCCCGGTGCACGGTACCGGGATGCCCATTCAGGCATGAGCGGCCCGAACGCCGCCCTGCGGCGCTATTGGCAAGCAGTCACGCGCCCTCAGTGGTCGTGGGACGTCGGGCTGAACGGCCGGCCGCACGACCTGGGCAACGTATCAGCCTACTTCGGCAAGAAGATTGGTCTGGAAGACTATATGGGCTGGCTGGGCGAAAACTTCGACGCATCGATTTCGTGGAAAGATCTGGAATGGATACGCGACACCTGGGACGGCCCCATGTTGATCAAGGGCATCCTGGACCCTGATGACGCGCGAGATGCCGTCCGCTTCGGTGCCGATGGCATCATCGTGTCCAACCATGGCGGCCGCCAGCTCGACGGTGTGCTGTCGTCAGCGCGCGCGTTGCCCTCAATTGCCGATGCCGTTAAGGGCGAACTGAAGATTCTGGCCGACTCGGGCGTGCGCTCCGGCCTTGACGTCGTGCGCATGATCGCCCTGGGTGCCGATAGCGTGATGATCGGCCGCGCCTTCATTTATGCGCTGGCAACCGCGGGCGAAGCAGGTGTGGCGCACCTTTTGAATTTGATCGAAAAAGAGATGCGCGTTGCCATGACGCTCACCAGTAGCCGCACGATCAAAGACATCACATCCGACCTTCTCGTGAAACAGGGCCTCTAACGTCCTCCGGCGGCGGAGTTAGTCGGTGGGTTGCGGGCCGTATCGATCTTTCGTCCAACTGGCCTGCTACTGTAGCCGTTTCGCATGGCTCGCCTCGGCCATACGAGTCTCATCCTGCATTTATGTTTTACGCATTCCAGTTTGTAAAACCGAAATACGCATCGCAGTTTGTACTGCCCGCTTACCCCAACTCCGCCACCTTCACGCGCAGCCAAGCTCTCGCCCGCTGCTTCTCAACGCGAATCTCTCCGTCTGCCAGCTTATAGCTGAGCTGGCAAGTCAGGCGGGGGTTCGATAGCACAGCCGGATTGAATACCGCTACGTTTTCGCCCTGAGCGTGGCGCGCCGACTGAATCACGATGCCGGGGTGGCCTTCATGGTGGATTCGAGCTCCCACCGACTGTGGGAAGGCATAATCAGAAGGGTGCAGCAAGTCAGGGTACGCCAGCGTGGCTCCGCGGAAATCCAGCAGTGCTGCATTGCATGCCACGGCGTAGACCTTGCGTTCGGCGGTGACTGCCTCATTCTGAAAACCAGCATCGGCCAACAGGCCGTGATACCAGTGATATGCAGACTCGTACACCGTGGTTTCTATAGACTGGGAGCCATACCAGACGCCATATGAGCCGTCGGAGAACCGGCTAGTCTGCCAATGTTTAAACGGCCATCCGATAGCGTTGAACCATTCCGCGTCTTCGAAGGGACGGTCGATAATGGGAGTGGATGACCGGTAGGGCGGCGGCTTTACTTCGGCTTCCACGCGTTGGGCCAGGCGCCATTCTGACGGGTCGTGGCTTAGGTCGTCGAACAAGTCTTGTGATTGGCGCAGCGACACAATGTTTCGCCATACGTCATGGCGAACGTCGGCAAGCGTTAGCGTGGAGAACAGTTCATGCATAAATACGGCCTTACACGCTGCGCGCCCGATCCAGGTAACCGCGCACCAGCAACAGCCCGGCGAATCCCCACTCTTGGATGATTTCTACAGGCGTAAGGTTGTTGAAGGCTTTGTTGCGCGTGGTGACCCAACGGTAGGCTAGGTCGCGATTCTGGGGAAACAGTAATCGCAGATTCTTGTGTATGCCGAGCAAATGGCCCACCCTTTCGTACTGGTCGCGGCTGGTGCCTATGGGTTCGCCCTTGCGGTAGCGGGCAAGGG
>CAZPYF010000146.1:0-6061 GCA_964590015.1 uncultured Burkholderiaceae bacterium | reverse complement strand
CCGAAAACGCCGCGCTCAAACAGCTGCGGCCTTGACCCCCGACCAACGCCTCGCCCGCGGCCCGACAGAAACCGCCCAACCCGGACCTCGCCCACCCCAGCCTTACGGTTAAGACGATTGGGGCGCTGCTGTCTTGAACCCGACGCGACAACGGTGCATTCGGTCCACCTCACGATGGTGTCAGGCGTGGGTGGAGCGTGGAGGACTGTGGCGGTTTCGGAGCCGCCGAGTCGGAGGTGCCGGACAGAGGTGAAGGCCGCTGCTGTTTGAGCACGGGCTTGCAGCCCGGGGGGCTGCGAGTCGTGCGAGTTCAGCGGCCGCTCTGTCTGGTGCCGTAGGCGAGGGCAGCCCGCAGGGCCGGCTTCGCTAGCCGCAGGCCTCCATGCTTCGCCCGCGCCCAAAAGAACCCAAACAACGCCCGGGACAAGATAAGCGACGAGGCCACCGCCCTACGCCGGCTACATCTTGAAGTTCTTCCCCAGATACACCTTGCGCACAGCCTCGTTGTCGATGATCTCGTTCGGATGCCCGCTCGTGAGCACACGGCCTTCACTAATGATGTAGGCCCGATCGCAGATACCCAGCGTTTCCCGCACGTTGTGGTCCGTGATCAGCACCCCGATATTGCGGTTCTTCAGAAAGTGCACGATGCGCTGGATCTCGATTACCGCGATCGGGTCAACCCCAGCGAAAGGCTCGTCAAGAAGAATAAAACGTGGGTTCGTCGCTAATGCCCGCGCAATTTCCACCCGTCGACGCTCACCACCCGACAGCGAAATGGCCGTGTTGCGCCGAATATGGCCGATCTGTAACTCGTCGATCAACGACTCAAGTGCGTCGCCCACCTGCGCAGACGTTAGCGAACGGTTGTCGTCGTCGATCTGTAATTCAAGCACCGCCCGAATATTCTCTTCCACCGTTAGCCGTCGGAACACCGACGCATCTTGTGGCAAGTACGACAAACCCAGCCGTGCCCGCCGGTGCATCGGCATGTTCGTGATCGCGTGGTTGTCGATCTCGATGCGGCCTGAGTCGGCCGGCACGATACCCACGATCATGTAGAAGCTCGTAGTCTTGCCCGCGCCGTTCGGGCCAAGAAGGCCCACCACCTCGCCGCTGTCGACCGACAACGAGACATCTTCAACGACCGTACGTTTGCCGTAGATTTTTCGCAGGCCCGTGGCCCGCAGGCATCCCGGGGTACCCAGAGCCGCGCGACGCGCGCGCCCGACCGGCTGTTGTGATGAAGGAAACTTGCTCCGCAAAACGCGCCCTCAGTTGTTTGCGCCTTGTTTGCGGCACGCCTCGATCGCGGCATCGGCACGGGCTCGCGGCGTGGCCAGCGAGCGCACCCGCCCGCCCGGCGCGGCGGAGTTCGGGCCGCCGAATGCCTGGTAGGTTTCAGTCTTCTGTTTGTAGATCACCCGCTCGCCCTGGATATTGTCGAACGGCTTGCCACAGATCGTTCGCGTGATCACCGCCTTGCCGATCATTTCGACTTCTTCCGTCTTGCCGTTGTACTCGGCGCGCTGGCCCCGGGCTTCAAGCACCTCGAACGTTTCTGGATTTTCCTGCCGCAGAAAGACCAGCCCGCTTTCGACCGTGGCCGTACCGTACTGGAAGCCCTCGGCGTCTTCCCGCATGGTGAGCTTGTCGGAATGCAGCGTCATGTCGCCGCGCGTGAGCACCACATTGCCCGTGAACACGCTTTCCTTGCGGATATCGTCGTAGTTCAGCGTGTCGGAAATGATGAGCGTGTCGGGTTCTTCCTGCGAGCCCTGCTGTGCCACGGCCACAGCGCCTGTGAAGGCGAGACAGGCTGCGAAGGCGGAAGCGGCGAGGAAGCGATTTGGCATAGTCATGGTTGTTCTTGTGTCCTTTCGGAAGACCGAGCGCGGCGCTCTTGCGTATCTTGCCCCGAGATCTTGACGTCGGTGGCGGAATAAACCTGCAATTGCCGTGTGTTGTTATCGTAACGCATGCCCTTGCCGTTCATGGTGGAATTGCCATGCACGACCAGCGCCGGATAATCGGTGTGTACCACGTCTTCATCGGGTAGCACGATCAGCACATCGCTTCTCACATCCAGCGGCAAATTTTCGTCATCGGCCTGGCGGTGTACATGGGCGTTGCCCGTCATTACCACCCGCGCGCCATCTTCAGTCATCACCGCCGTATCGGACGTGGCTACAGTAAGCGGTGAGCCGGGTTGCTGGCCAATGGCTCGCGCCTGCTGAACTTCATAAGAGTCGTCGTCGGGGAAGTGTTCCAGGAAATCGCCTTCCAGCCGATTGATCACGGTTCCTTGCTCGTCGGTACGGATCAGAACGAACTCCGAGGCCCAATGGTCGGGCTCGTGCGTGATGCGCCGCGGCGGATCGATGGGAACCGCACGCTGCGCGTATTCCGCTGCCCACCACGTACCAATGACGAGGCAAAACAGCAGCACAACCGCAACGATGGAAGGAAATCGATCTCTCATGGCAACGCCGCAGGAGGGTGGAGGGCCACGGCCCCTGGCGGGATTTCAATCATTGAATCGTGCCGCCCATGCGCAGCATGTTGGGCGCGAAGAACGCGGCCAGCTTCCCTTGGGCAGCCAGAATCAGGTCGCTGCAGTCGCGTACGGCACCCGCACCACCTTCCGACCGTGAGATCCAGTGCGCGGCTTGCGCGACATAGGCAGGCGCATTGGGAACACTGGCTGCAAAGCCGGCGCGCTGCATGGCCGGAATGTCGATAATATCGTCGCCCATGTAGCCCACTTGGCTGAGATGCAGGCCTTGTTCCTGGGCCAGTGTCTGCAACGCCTGCGACTTGTCGCGCACGCTGTGCTGAACCAGGCTGATGCCCAGCTCGGCGGCACGGCGCCCGATTACGGCGCCATCGCGCCCGGTGATGAGCGCCACGATGATGCCGCTTTCCATCAGCAGCTTAAGGCCATGGCCGTCGAGCACATGAAAACACTTCAGCTGTTCGCCTTGTGCGCTGTACCACAGCCGCCCGTCGGTGAGCACGCCGTCGACATCGAAAGCCATAAGCCGCAGCTGGCGCACCCGTTCGACGACGGCAGGCGCCGTTTTTGAAAGGATCAGGGCTTCAGCGGGGTGGGGGAGAGTGTCAAGGTTCATGGGTTAGATAACCTTCGCGGCCATGAGGTCGTGCATGTGTAAAGCGCCCAATAATAGCCCGTCGTCGTCGACCACCAGCATCTGGTTCAACCGCCCCGCGTCCATGCGGGCGGCGGCCTCGACGGCCAGGGTATCGGCCACCACGCAACGCGGATTGCGAGTCATGCCGTCGCACACAGCCAGCCCTCGCACGTCGCCGCGCTTTTGAATCAGGCGGCGCAGGTCGCCGTCGGTAAAGATGCCGATGGGGCGCCTTTCGTCGTCGATGACGATGGTCATGCCCATGCCCTTGGTGGACATTTCCTTGAGAGCGTCGTGCATGGGCGTGCCTTCCTTCACGAGCGGCAGCGCGTCGCCATGGCGCATTACGTCGCGCACATAGGTGAGCAGGCGGCGGCCCAGCGCTCCGCCGGGGTGCGAGCGTGCGAAATCTTCAGCGCTGAACTGGCGGGCTTCCAGACAGGCCACCGCCAGGGCGTCGCCCAGCACCAGCGCCGCCGTGGTGCTGGCGGTAGGCGCCAGGTTCAATGGGCAGGCTTCCTGAAGCACACCGGCGTCGAGATGCAGATCGCCGTTGCGGGCCAGCTCTGATGCCGGATTGCCGGTAATGGTGATGATTTGCGCGCCCATGCGTTTGGCGACGGTGAGCACCGTGAGCAACTCCGCAGCGGCGCCGGAATAGGAAATGGCAATGACGATGTCTTGGCCCGTGAGCATGCCCAGATCGCCGTGCATGGCTTCGACACCGTGCATGAAGAACGCGGGCGTGCCGGTCGAGGCCAGGGTGGCGGCCGTTTTGCGGGCCACATGGCCCGATTTGCCGATGCCGGTGACCACGATGCGGCCCTGACAGGCCAACAACATTTCAACCGCCTGGTCGAAACTCGTGTCGAGGCGATCACGCAGGGCCTCAAGGGCCTGGATTTCTATGGAAAAGGTACGATGGGCAGACGTGAGATGACGGCTGCGCTCGGCGGTTTCGCTTGTGCTCATAGATCGATTTTAAGCGGCATTGTGTACACTTCCACCGTCGTCTTTTCATTATGCCTTTTTCAAGGCTCCCCACAATGCATATCGATCCTGCCGTCTATGTCCGTAACGCCATTCGCAGCGTGCCGGACTGGCCCAAGCCGGGTGTCACGTTTCGCGACATTACGCCGGTTCTGCAGGACCCGCGTTCGTTTCGGGTTCTTATCGACATGTTCGTGTACCGCTACATGCGCCAGCGGCTCGATCTGGTGGCCGGGGTCGATGCCCGTGGCTTCATTCTGGGTTCGGTGCTGGCGTATGAGCTGAATCTGGGCTTCGTGCCAGTGCGCAAGAAGGGAAAGCTGCCTTACCGCACCCTGGCGGAAGAATACACGCTGGAATACGGCAATGCTGCCGTTGAAATGCATACCGATTCGGTGCGTCCGGGCCAGCGAGTGCTGCTCATCGACGACCTCATCGCCACGGGCGGCACCATGATCGCGGCTTCGAAGCTGTTGCAGCGGCTGGGGGCCAATGTGCACGAAGCCGCAGCCATCATCGAGCTGCCCGATTTGGGTGGCGGGAAGATGATGCGTGACAGCGGCGTGCAGGTCTACACGGTGTGCAGCTTCAGCAGTACGGATCCCTGAATTAGCAGACAACGCCCGTGCGTCAACGGAGCGCTGCCGGCCATGCACCGCCGGCGCGCGCCGTGCCATGCTTACATTACAAGAGCACGCGTTCGATGCCGCCGTTATTGGCGCGGCTCACGTAATCTTGCAGCCAGTCTTTGCCCAGGATATGGCGAGCCATTTCCACCACGATGTAGTCGGCCTTCATGCCGGTGTCTTCTTCGTAGCGCGACATGCCCTGCAGGCATGACGGGCAGGAAGTGAGCATCTTCACCTCACCGGTGTAGCCGTCGGCACGGATCTCCAGCGTGTTCTTGGCCAGCTCTTCCTGCTTGCGGAAGCGCACCTGCGTGGAGATGTCGGGCCGGGTAACAGCCAGCGTGCCCGATTCCCCACAGCACCGGTCGGTCTTGATGGCAGTGTCGCCAACCAGGGCCTTCACGGTCTTCATGGGGTCTTGCAGCTTCATCGGGGTGTGGCACGGGTCGTGATACACGTAGCGCGTGCCTTCGATGCCATGGATGTCGATACCTTTTTCCAGCAGATATTCGTGGATATCGATGAGCCGGCAGCCTGGGAATATCTTCTCGAATTCATAGCCGGCCAACTGGTCATAGCAGGTGCCGCAACTGACCACCACGGTCTTGATGTCGAGATAGTTCAGGGTGGTGGAGAGCCGGTGGAACAGCACGCGGTTGTCGGTGATGATCTTCTCGGCCTTGTCTTCCATGCCGTTGCCGCGCTGCGGGTAGCCACAGCACAGATAGCCCGGGGGCAGCACGGTCTGCACGCCGGCATGCCACAGCATGGCCTGGGTGGCCAGGCCCACCTGCGAGAACAAACGCTCGGAGCCACAGCCTGGGAAATAGAACACCGATTCGGTTTCCGCCGTAGTGCTGCGCGGGTCGCGAATAATGGGTATGTAGCGGGCGTCTTCGATATCAAGCAGCTTGCGGGCGGTTTGCGTGGGCAGGCCGCCGGGCATGCGCTTGTTCACAAAGTGAATCACCTGTTCGCGTAGGGGCGCCTTGCCCACCGTAGAGGGCGGCGCGGCCACTTGCTTGCGAGCCGTGGGGGCCAGCAGGTCGTGCGCGATGCGCTGCGCCTTGTAGCCCAGGTCGATCATGCCCTTGCGGGTGGCCTTGATCACGCGCGGGTCTTTCGCGTTTAGGAAGAACATGGCCGCAGTGGTGCCGGGGTTGAACGACTTCTTGCCCATGCTGCGCAACAGTGAGCGCATGGCCATGGATACGTCGCCGAAGTCGATGTCGACCGGGCAGGGGTTGTAGCACTTGTGGCAGACCGTGCAGTGGTCGGCGACGTCTTCGA